>NZ_JAEHBI010000004.1:0-235716 GCF_016483705.1 Bacillus cereus group sp. N6 | reverse complement strand
GAATAAAACTAAGCGCATTGGTGTTATGACACAAAACCGTGGAACTATGCCACCACCAGCAAGAGCCGATAAAGCTAAAAAAGGCAAAGGTTCTTATTCACGTAAAAATACTAAAATTGATTTAAGGGCGGTGTAATTGTGGCTGATAGAAGTAAAACCATCTTATGGTGCACTGGTTATTACACTAATGAATTTTGTAAACAAAAAGTTGCTGAGATCAAACAAAAGATTAAAGATGGCGACGAGGATTTCAAGGATTATATAGGTGTTAGAATCGTCGATAAAGTAATGGCTCATGACACAAATAATAACCTTGCTCAATTCAATAGAATAAGACTTGTGCGTAAGTGAAAATATTATTACCTTAAGATGTTCCAGCTGATATAATGTATTGGACAACTTAGATTAAGGAGATACATAAACAATGGGATATTTAATTGCGGCATTATTTTTATTAATAATTACTTTCATCCTCTCCCTCACTTTAAGAGGAAAACCTCAAGAGCAGGCAAAAGGAATGTTACATGAAATTCTAACTGGCTCTCTTGGGAAAATGTTATTAGGTGCTCTTATCGCACTTGTGATCATAGGAATATTCTTTGCTGGTATGATTTATGATTTAAACAATTAAAAAGGTATTATTCATTACCTGTAGAAATACATATTAAAAGCTATTTAGAAGGAGATAATAATATGGAAATTTTAACAGTTTCACTTGCTACTTCAATTACATATGCTTTAGAGGTTTTAGAAAACGAAGAATCTAGACCTGAAGAGGTAGAAGCAGTTAAGAAATTCCTTCAAACTGCAGGAAAGATTAATGAAGCCTACACAACAACTGATGAGAATAAAAAGAAAGCTTTGTTAGAAGAAGTTTCAAAGATAATGTTTTAAATAAAAAAGGAGCATACCATTTCGGTTATGCTCCCTTCTCTTTTTATAGCACTTCTAATTCTTCATGTCGATAAGGTAACTCAATCTCACGTAAGAATGGTACCTGATCCCCTGCTGTTTTTAAAAGTGTTTTTACATATACAGATTGAATTGGTTGGAAAATATCTGTTGAGAAATCAAACTTCTCCGTTAACCCCTCATCAAAATATAATTCATGTTTTACAGTATAGTCGTTAAATGGTGGACATCCAACTGGTACTGTTACCTTTGGTGTATTTACATTTGTGAAACGACGATCTGTTCCTTCTAATGAGAACTTTGTTGTGAACTCTGCAGTATCTTGAGAATACTCGCGGTACTCTACAACGATGTCTTGGAATCCGTACATAAAGATTCTTTTATTGTCATGCTTGAACCAGTAAGGTTGTTTTACTTTTATTTGTAATTCCGTTACTTGTCGTCTTGGGAATGCAAATACTAACTTACCAGATTCAACAATCTCTTCTGGTACATCTGTATTATTTACCTTTTTAACGGGATAAGTTTCAATGCGCCTCCACTCCCCATTCTGATTCTTGTATTGAATATCAAGAACGCTCATAGAGTACTCTGGAGATGGATGAAGAGTAATCGTGTTCGTATAAATGTTGTTAGAAATGTTTTGTGGGATTTTTACATGAATCAATCCATACACTTCTGTTACACATTTATTCTCATTTGTTTCTGATTGACGAACCCAGAATGAGTTCTTGTCTCCATCAAATGCTTTTGTAATACCACTAGAATCTACCTCATAGAATTTACGTTGTTTTGTTTCTGTATCAATTGGCTCTATGTCTGATGACTCATATACGTTTACTTCTAGGTTACTAGGTAATATGTATTCGCCTAAGTCATTCTTATAGGCAATCTTATCATGAGATCGAACAACAACTGGGGTAATAAGTCCATGAAGTGTATCTACATTAACGGGGCTATTTGGATTTGATGAAATGATGTTGCTTGCATGATAGAAAGATCGAGTAAGGATACTCTCCCCTGCTATACTGTTGTTTTGATAATCCTTTTCTAACTCATACACTCTTCCCTCTAATTTCTTTAGACGGTTTTGCAAGAAGTAATTTTCACGTAAGATATGATCCATGTTTTCAGAAATGACACCATCATGGTCATTAACAATATCAAACAACGTAGTAATATCTGTTTGAATGTCATTACGTAGTTTATTGAATTCTTCAGAAGAGCTAGGCCCTTTATTTAGATTCGGATTTCTTAATGTAATCGGGCGCATATACTCACCTTCCCTATCGTATCGAATTAATTTTTTCTTCTAGTTCATCCACGTTTGGTTTAATAACTGTATCAAAAGATGAAACTTGAATTGGTGTTTCATTGAAGTAATATATCTCAAGATCTTTTACTTCGATATTTGCTGCTTTTAACACATTCGGTTTTTCATGAACGTTTATGTTGATTGATACTGATTCAGCATATTGGAAACGTAACACGTAATCGATAGTGGTAAATTCATTACTTTGTGGTAAAGGAACCTTTCTTGTATCACCATTCTTATCTGGTCCCATACGCATATTGTTTGAACCAAAGGTAAAGTCCGAAGCACCACCTGTACTTCTTACCTTCATACGAATATAAATCTTATCCCCTGGTTCTACATAAAGAGTGCTAAACATTCCTACTGGATCTAGTACTCCATTTGAAGTAAGTTTAATTGCATCACCGGCAGCTGTTTTTGTACATCCATTTAAAGGGCTCCAACTATCTAATCCAGGGACAGGTACTGTTCGCGAGTAATCTATTTTTTGAAGCGTGGAAGCCGTAAATACATTCGACTTCCCTACTTCTTGATCACCTGTCATGATAGAAACGAAATTGTTGTACATTTCTTTTTTGTGGCCATCTTTATGTGTTGCTTCATTTCCTTCTGTAATATGTCCTAATAGTAAAAGGTCATGAGCAGATTCAAGAACAAAATTCGTATATTGGGATAGCTCAGTTACACCACGGTAACGAGCATTGGCTTTATGAAAGGAAGGTTTATATTTCTTTTCGATTCTCATAGAGTTGCTCCTCCCTAACTAAATTGTAATGTGTAGCGACGTAATACAGGTGTTGTATATTGCCCTACAGAGAATTGTTTCATAGCAATTTTTAACTGGATATCTCGATGCTCTACTTCATCTACATAGTCATAGTAAAGGTCATATGTTACACCAGGTAGTGAATGATTAACCACAATATAGACCTTTCCATCTTTCTCGTAAAGAGCGTACTTAGACCAATCGTTATTCTTTGTGTTATACCTTAGGTCGAATACAGATACCTTTTCTAAGAACTGACTTGTAGAATAACAATGAGTACTTACACGAATCGGATCAAATCCTAAATCAATCGTGCAGTCTTTATTTAAACTCTGTACATATACCAATACAGTTAGGTCATTCCAACCTTGCTTAAACTTGTAGTTCACATTGGTTTGAGAAGAAGGTATTCCCTCAAATAATTTCTCTCCATTTAAGAAGATAGCAATTGGTTCTGTAGATGATGGAATCGTAGGAAGTACTTGTTCTTTTCCTTCATAGAAAATACCCATTCCATAGTACAGTTGCGTATGCTGTGTGAATTGTTCATCTTGTAGAATCAATCCACGATTCCCTTCCTTAATAGGAATCACGTTACGGACAATATCATTTGATGGTTGTTTCCAGTCATCTAGTGAAGGGATATGAGTCTCACCGAAGTCCGCCACTGTCTTTTGCATGCTCCAAGCATCTTTACCCATATACAAGCGTTCTGTTCGCGGAACGATTTTTCGTTTTTCAATTGAACCCAATGAATAAAATGCGATTCCGTTTGCTTGTAGTTCAATGATCTCTGATTCTTGGCCACTAGCATTCTCTGGAATACCTAAGTTTGTTGGACTAGCATGAACAACGTATTTGAAATCAATTAAGTTAGGAGCTTGTGCAGTATCTCTATTAACAGGAGAAATCTGTTTCCAACTCTCTTCCCTATTATCTACACGTACAAAGTACTCAATATCTGTACCATCGGGAATCTCTTCTTCTGTAACCAATGATACTTTACCAATAGAGAATGTTTCGTCTGTATTCGGAGTAAGGAATTTTGTAACAACCTCTCCTCTTTCCGGATAACTTAGTTGGAAGAACTGAATCTTTTTAACTCCAAATAAGTACTGGTATGAGTAACCTTCAGGATGAACAATTTCTTTGTCGCTTTCCTGTTTGCGAATCCAAATTCTCATGTTTTTCATTTCTGTTGTTGGGAAATAAAATGATACGTTATTGCCCGTTTGTTTACCTTCTGGATAATACGGTAAGTGGAAATAATTCAGTTCATCTAGTGTGAATTCAATGTATACCGTAACATCCTTAATAGCATGTAGGCTTAAATCAATTCGGTTTAATACCTGTCTGTCCTTGAATGTTATATCTACATATCCATCAGCTGGACCCTCTGTTTTAGATAGCCATACTTCTTGGAATGTTTCGTTTGTATTTACATTCAAAGCTTGTTCAATCTTCCCTGAAATAGGAATCTTTTTGAATGTACTTGCAGAACTTTTTGGCATAACGAATTTAATTACACTATCAGGATTAATTAAGAATGAAGTATTCTCCTGTTTTTTAAGTGTGATCTGATGGTTCTTTATATCAATAGACACATTCTCTTCTGATTCGATTTTAGATAAGTCGTCGAACGTATCAAAGATACTTGCTAAGTAACCAGTCTTACCATACAGTAAGATCTTCTCTTTTAATTCCGTTTCTAACCTTCTAGCCTCATACTCTAATCGATTCTTTTCTACCTCAAACCAATTAAACTTTCCTTTTAATTGATCGTGAACAGCGATTGTATTCTCATAAAGAATCATCAAGTCTTTTTGTATTTTACTAACAACCTCATTATAGAAGTCGGACTCAGCTAATTCACCATTACGAATACGCTTAAATGTATACTCAGGAGCACCTAAGTCCTGATCTCTTAGTAGTTTATTTAAACGCGAACCGAACTCCTTGGATGTAGGAAGATTCCCCTTTCGAAGTTCTTCCTGAAGGATTTGGTTTACCGCTACAGTAAAACGTTTTTGACGAATGTTAATAGACATCTCCTACACCCCTTTCTGTTCTGTAAGAATTTTTAAAGCGAAGTCTTCAACAAGTGGTGTTGTATGAAGAAGAGGTATCTCATCTTCTGTTGTTTTCTCTGGTCGCTTCATAACGATTTTTAGCCTTACTTGTTTTGGAAGTTCTTTTAATTGAAGGTTTTGTTTGTGAAGAGCAAACGCATTTTCAATATCAGATTCATTATCGTTAATAGAAAGAATCTTTGGTGGGAACTTATCGTTTACCGGTTGCTGATGTTGCGGAGAAACTTTGTGCCAGTCTATGTCATCGAAAGAAACAAAGTACTGAATCCAGTCATTGGACTCACTTACTTTCTCTTTGTACATAGCAGGAACTTTTTCATTTGCATATAGGAGTACTTTCTTAATACCATCTTCAAGTAAAAACGGTTTGCTGATGTACTCACTTGCTTCAGCGAATTCAAAGCTCATAATATCAATGTCTCGAATTCCGATAGCATAACGCCATCCTTCAACAGCTTCTAAAACCTTTTTAATTTCATAGTCGCTGTTAACAGTGTGAATACCGTATTTTTCATCAATGATATTACTTGGTACTTCTTGTTTTCGAATACGTGTCCATGAAGTAGAATCTTTTTTTCTTCTATAGAAAGCTTCTTGACCTAGTAATTCTTTGTATGAATTTGGTTGTTCTAATACGATTTCAATGTATTTTGCTTCTCTTGATGGGAAGCTCCAAACACCTTGGCCAGAGAATTTTGTTTTAGCAAAGTTTTCACTGCCATCAAATAAATCCTCTGCTCGATAACTTTGAGGTGTTTTATTGATTTCTTGATTCAGTACAAATTGGTCATTTTGGAAAAGACCTTGATACTCAATACCATCATTAGATGTTCGGATAGAATATACATTAACTGTTCCTGGGCTACCTGCAGCATGATAAGGATTTAAATTAATCCAGTTAATTACTTCACTCTTAGGTAATTGAACAACAATCTTTACACGTAACAGATCGTCATGCTCTTTCCCCTTTGCCCATTCAACATCATAATAGAAAGCCTGCTTTTTATAGCTTTCTGGAATGTTAACCATTTCGAATTCGAATACTGTATCTACGTTTCCATCAACTAATGCTTTCGGGTCATCGTTTTTTATTTGAGAAGAAACATGTTCATAGTTTTCAAATTCTGAATCTGATTGAACTTTACGAGCTAAATAATAAGTCCCTGCAATACCATTACCTTGTATGGTTCGGACTTTACTTCCGATGCTTCTATTTAAAGCATTTGCACGACGAAGAGTTAACACTCCTTCTTGCGTATGAATCATACTTCGGTTCTCTACTGGAGTTAAAACCGTATCAACGTTATCGTAATTCGTAAACGACTCTTTTAAATAAATCGTATTAGGTGTTGTTTCTTCGGTTAACATTTGAAGGTCTGATACAACCCCATTAATACCACGAACGATAGATAAGATTCTGTCTTTCTCACTTTGAGAATAGTTGAAGTAGTCTACTAGGTAAGTAGCAATGGTATTTAGTTCTGAGAATAAAATACCTAAGTCTTTTTCCATGTCCTTGTTGTTATCGTAATAATCTTCAAGGAAAGGTAATTCTCCATACACAACTTTTCGTGCTTGGAATAAAGGCTTACCTATGCAAGATTGATACCTGTAAAAGATTTTATCTGCTAATTGAGATACCTCTTCTTGCGTAGCAGCACTACTTAATCGTAGCTTTGCTTGCTCTAAAAGATACTCTCTTTGTTTCTCTAATATTTTAGATTCAATAACAGGAGCATTCATTCTTGCACCTCCCTATTTCATGACTTTGAATTTTAATTGATAGCTATCAACCATTGGTGTTACTACTAGTTCATCACCTACGTTTTTACGTAAGATAACTTTTAGTCGGAAGTTTGTCACTAGGTAATCATAGTGAACAACGACTGTAGCATTACCATGATTTGTTGCTTCGTTATAATAAAGATCCGAACGATTAAAGCTTTCTGTAAAGATAAGTTTGTTCTTCTCTTGCTTATACTCGAATGTGTTGTAAGTAGAATCCGGAACAATACTGTATTTATTTAAAGATACATCTTTACTTGTTTTATAATCAGTACGATTCTTTGTTGTGAATTGGTTTTTGCTTGAGTAAGAGATTGGGAAGAATTCTTGCTGAGTCTTTCCGCCTCCTACCACAATTGAACCGTTTGTTAGGAATACATCAATAGGTCTGTAATCACTTGTATTTGGATCATAGCCTTCTCCATTGTTCACTTGTTTGTAATCAACAAATGGATACTTAGAAAGTTTAATCGTATTGTTAGAATCCGTTCCATTTGGGAAAGACTCAACTTTACGAACTCTCTTAGAGAATCGATCTCCTACCTTAACTGTCCAAGGGTCAAATAGGCTTGCATTTGGTACATAGTCAATTGTGTAGATTGAACTACTATCATGAGGTACAGCTAACTGAATAGCAGCTCCTCTTTCTGTAAAGTACCAATCACTTCTATTCATTAAGATATTGTTACGGTATACTTTCGTATTGTCTTCATCACTAATATCTGCATGGAATCGAAGCTCTGCACTTGAACCACGGAAGAAAAGCTTTTCACATTTTACGTTCTTTGTACCTTCCGGAAGAATTGAAACCCAATCATTAAGTGAAGGATTCTCTTCTAGTGAGATGTAGTATTCAATAGAAGTAACTCGATCCGTTGCCATTCCATCTAATTCATTGAACAATGGATGGTCTTCAAAGGTAGACAATGAAACCTCTACAATATTTCCTTCTACTTCAATTGGTTTTGTAACGAAGATTCCTGCTTGTTCATACAAGGAATGGTTTAACTGCAGGTTCTTTACTCCATACTGATAAACATATTCTGTTGAACTATTTGTACGGTTACTTGAGCCAACCCCTTCTACGATTGGAGGAAGTGGTCCAGGTGTCGTACTACTTGCAACACTTTGACTTTGTACTAAAGTTGTTTTTGGTTTGCTTGCACTTTCAAAACTGTTAACCATCAAAATCCTCCTTTCTATGATTGTTGGCTATCTAAAGATTTTTTTGCTTGTTCAAAATCACTACGATATGGATTCATAGGATCTGCTGAAATAGCTTGCTGACTTACGTTAATGTTCTTGTAGCTATCTAAGATTTCTTGATGAAGCTGAATACCTGACTTAGATGAGAATAATTGCTCTACGTATTCTCCAACTGCAGATTCATAAATAGATTGGCTTCTCATTGAAGCTTGATTCCATAACTCTGCTTGCATTACTTCTTCTTCCGTCTTTGATTGGTCTAGTAATGTATAAGACTCTTGCTTAATGATTAAATAGAATGTCTTTGCAAATACAGGAGAGAAATGAAGATAAATAGAACCATTTGTTTGAACTGCTTTTGAAAGAGGAATTTCGTAAGTAGTAGATTCTTCATTCTGGTCAACTTGATACATCAATGACAGTAATTCGATTGGATACTCTGTGAAGAAATCAACGGATAAATGGTTTACTGTTTTAGGCTTATCTAATGTGATTTTTAGTTTGGCCATAACACCTTTTCCACTGACCTTTTCTGTTTCGTCTACTACATCCGTTTCTAATTCAGAAAAGAAGTTATAGTATTCATTTACTTCTTTAAGTGCAATCTCTGTTAAATCGATATAGGTTAAACTCGTACCTGTGAAATCTGTTTCGAAATCATATCCATACGAAACGATTTTCTTTCCGGCAAAGTCCCAAGAATAAGGATAATATTCGATTTTGTACAGTAATCGTTTTAATACTTCTTTTAATCTCGGTCCAGCTTCTACAATCGGTCGATCATCAAGTTCAGCATGTTCATAATCACTATTAGGAGCAACTAGATAAATACTAAAATGCTCTTGTCGATTGTACGGATGCATAAATGTCATTTCCCATAGTCCTTCAAATTCAGATACGGATAATGAATAATGCTGTTCAATATAAATGGGAGTAGGCATCTGCTTTCCTCCTTCCTATAGTTTTGTTATTTCTGTATAAGCAGGTGCATTCGTTTTAACTGCTTGTGCCCAATACGTTTCAAGTGAATCATCTATTGCATGTTCCAATGGATGGTTTCTATCTGAAATACTATTTGGTGCTTGGTATACAACTTCAATCTTTGCAGTCGTTGCCCCGTTTGGATTTTGTAGAGCGTTCTCTACTTCTCTAATAGGTAGAGATAAATAATGTTGATGGAAGCTACGATTTAATGATGCACTAGGTAAAGATTTACCGTCGCGGTCTAAGAATAAATGAGCATATTGGTCACGATCTGTTTCCATATACAAGCTCTTTTCTTTCTCTTCAAAACCGTAAGTCTTTACGACTAACCCATCTTCCCCTTTTGCTTTGAGGTTTAATTCCTCTACACGAGTAGAAAGAGAGTCTACTTCTCTTTTTACATCATCTAATGTTCCTCGAAGGATTCTGTCGTAGTTCGCTATTACTTTCTCGATAATAAGATGAGAGTTGTAAAGTCGCTTTAAATCTAAACCCACATTCGAATGCATTTGATTAAAATGTTCAGCATCCATTTTTTCACCAGTTGGTGTAAGAGTTGTAACCTTTTCTTGTCTATTTGCAAGCTGTTGAATTAGCGCTTCGAACTCTTCTTTTGTTATGACCTTTACATCAAACAAATCCATATTTTCTTGTAATAGCTGCTCTACTTCTTTACGGTCATAATTAGGCAGAACCGATAAATAATTATGTAAATACTCCATACCTACACCTCCTTATGTTGGATATAAACCCAAGGTCCTACTTGCTCACTATTTCGGTTTCGTATCCGAATAGCAGGACAAGCGCCATCGATGGTTGTTTGTTGAATATAGATCCATTCTCCGTTTTGGTTTCTTATTCTCATAGGAGATTTACTTATCTCTAAAGCAGAAGCTAAGATTGCTTCAATTCTTCCATATTGCATTTCACTGTAACGAAAACGACCATATTGATTTGTTTTGGTGTTTTGTCTTGTAACAGGTTCGGCTTTTACTTGGAATACATTTGCTTTTGGAGTTTCCTGTCTGGTCTCTTCTTGAATATAAACCCAGGGAGATTTTTCGTCTTTTGTAATGGAACGAATTCGTACCTGTGTCATACAGAAAAACACCTCCAAAATAAAATAAGAGGGAGCTTTTGCTCCCTCATGAACGTAACCATTCGTATATAACCAGTCAATATATAATCCGTTATTGTTACGCTGCAGCTTCTACTACTTCTTCTACTGGAACTGCAGGTGGTGCAGGTGGTGCTGCATGTCGCATCATTTCTTCCTGGCGTTGTTGTTCCTCAATAGCTTTTTGCTTTAGAAGTGTTTTGTATTTAACGTTTTCACTAATTAACTTAATAATTGTATCTTCATACTCTTTGATTAATAGATTCACATCTAAGTTTGTTGTATTCCCTTGTTGATTCATTTTGTTTTTCCTCCTATTGAACATTTGGAACATGTTATTTATTGAACACATCATAAGGACTACTTACTAAAATATCAAGCTAGTTGTGTCGGTTTTTCGTCCCAAGAAATAGCTTGTACTTCTGCAATAGTTGTACAAGCTTCGATTCTTGGTTGTAGTACATTTCTTAGTTTAGCTATCTTTGCATCCTTTTCTCGATATGCTAAAAGTGCTACATTGAGAAACTGCTCCTTGCTTAAAGTAACTCTATGAGGTGTATCACCTTTCCATGCAGTCCACTCAACTTCTGTCATAAGACCTTCATTAAATAATGCTAGACTGCCAATAAAATTAGATTGTGCTTCTGTATCGAACGAAAATGTATATGTTTCTGAACCAACAGGAGCATCGAAGTAACCTGATATATCCTTATTACATGCATCATTTAGTTCATTAAATTTAACTGTTTTAATGTCTTTTAAAACCACTTCCATATCAGCGCCTTCGACCCACTCATTTAAAGCTTCATCAAATCGCGGCTTATAAAAACTTTCTTTCCAGCAAAACTTAATAATCCTTCGCCCTTTGGAAAGAGCTGCTTCTATTTTGTCCTCTGACATTAAGTAATGTTCAATCACATAACCTTCTTCGTCTACTTCCCAACATGGTAATCCCGTGTCTATAGGAATAGGTGGGAAATTAATAGGTTCTTCTACAACCTCTACCTCACCTACGAATTCAATATTTTCAAAGCTTTCCATAACAACCCTCCTTTATTGTCTAGCTAGGAATCTAATTCCATTTAGAGAACAGAAATCAGGGGCACCACCTTGCATTACAACGGTTCCATCTGCATTTACATCAATACGAGAATGACCGTTAACACCATTAACGGCGCTAAAGATAAGTGTTGTGTTTGGTCTAAAACCAGCAGGTAATTGGAATGCGGACCCAGTAGTACTACTATTACCTCTTAGTAATCCCTGTAACACAACAAATCCTGCTGCATCTTTTGTATATGAAACTGGACCAAAACCACCGTAATCCGACCAACCATTCGTGAATGCTGTGACTTGTGTAAATGGTCTACCTATCATTTCTCCATAACCACCAGCACTACCAGTGTTAACCCGAATTACTTGAGTACCATTTACATCTGAAACCCACCAACTGGCACCTGCAGAATGACTTGCAGGATCCCTAGGTTTTATGTTCCCGTATCCGTCCATTGCCATACCTGAGCTATTCATAAATTGAATCTGCTTACCATTGTACATTCTCAGGTCTCCGTTGTTTGATACGTTACCGGCACCATCTACTTTCCATCTAACAACATCACCTGTTCCTTGTATTTCAAGTCCATTGTCTGCACCAGCACCTGATCCACTAGTACGAATTCTTGCGATATTATTAAGGAAGTTTAGTTGAACTGTTGCTGAAGTATTACCGGGATTACTTGTAGTAAATCCACCTACCGATGCAACCTCGCCATTCGCTCTTACTGTAGCTCTTCTTGCACCATTTCGTGCAAATTGTAAATCACCTGTAGCGTTTCCAAGGTTGTCTGGAGCAACTACAATCTTCCAGTTGTTTGTAGCATCTTTCCATTCAAGTCCTTCTCCACCACCGGGATCAGTGATTGTAATATGGTTTACGTTTTCGATATTTGTATTACCCATATCGATTATTCCACCGACAATTAAATCACCAGTTAGTTTTACATTACCACCAACATAAAGCTTTTCAGTTGTTCCAGCAAAACCATTAATACCTATTCCTCTTTCACGGATAGATAATGCAGGTGTAAACGTAGGAATAGTAACTTTCAGGGTAACGTCATTTCCACCACTAGAATTTAATATGTAACCTATTGAGTCACGAACTACAACAGAAATTGTTGCAGTATACGAATCAGCAAGAGTTGTGCTACTTGTTACAGTGTAAGACTCTGCTCCTGAAGTTATAGTTGATGTTCCTTTTGTGTAACCTGATGGCATTGTTGAGGTGTTTGTAGAACCAGCTAGAGAAGTACTAGGAGTGATATTAACTTTGAAGGTTGCTTTACCAACTATACGCGATAATTCACTTGAAGTAACACTTGGTTTTTTATAATAGTGAAGATCTACTTTTGGGGTTTCTGCAGAAGACTTTCCTTCATTTCCTAAAGCTTGTGCCCTTACATAGAAGGAAACGTTTTTCTTAGCGGTTAACAATCCAGATTCTACATGGTTAACAGTTGCTGTAGTTGCAGCAGTAACAATGCCCGTATTTTTTATAATCCATTGACTGTTCCCGTCTATCATAACTATGTCATAACTACAATTTCGTCCGAGCATATCTTTAATTGCTCCTGCAATTGATAGTGAAACGGGCTTGTATTCAGGGAAAATGTAGTTAACTGCATTTATTGTGTAGTAAGAAGCAGCCGCTATAGAAACACTAGGGGTTCCATTTACAGGGGCGTCTATTCCTAAGTCCAGTGGAATAGCTACTGTTTCGGTTTTAGATGAACCTTTACCATTTGTAGCAGTTACCTGTAAGTCAATTGTTCCTTTGTATGGGTTTGTATCTGAATGTGCAGCTCCATTTAATGCTGCAGCTTTCAAATTATCTAGTGTCATATAAAGACCAGTTGTTCCATTGTTTGCGTTAATAGTAATGTTCCCTGGTGAAACACCACTAGGCCCATTAAGTGTAGTGTACTTACTTGATATCCCACTAATGGTATAAGTTATTGAGGAGCCTAGATTATCAGAAGCAGCTCCAAGTGTGACAACAAAAGTTCTTGTATTGTAAGTAACACTAGCACTAGATGATAATGACGGGGGTTTTAATTCATTTTTGTATACAGTTGGCGAGTAGATCCAATCAGAGCGCATTACATCTGTACCTACTGTATTCTTTGCTTGTATTGAATAACGAACAGAATTGGCACTTGCACCGGGAGCATCTGAAAACGTTCCGTTATTATTGGCTGATACTACTGTCCAAGAGCCTCCATTTATCTGTCTCTGTATTTCGTAAGTAAGTGTTCCATTAGCTCCATTTGCACCTGACCAGTTTAGGGTAAAAGCTCCCGTCCCTAAGTTTTCTCTATAGTAAGATGTAACTGATGTTGATCCGTCTTTAATCCAAATTGGGCCACTTAATGAAGGAGTTGTAGCATAAATAGAAACAGGTACCGTTCCTGATTTACCTCCAACATAACCTGTCGTACTGCTTGATGTTCCACCAAGTTGTGATGTTGCAGAAAACGTATATGACAAGCTTGATGTTGTTGGTGATATCCCGGATACAGTTACGGTAATATTACTTGATTTAGCTCCTGATCCTTTTGGGAATGTACCTAATGAAGCAAAACTCGCTGTTGTTCCACCTATAGTAATCTTAGGATAAACAAGTGCACCAAAATAATCGTAAGTTTGGTTATCTAACCTAGCCCAAACTGTAACGCTATATGTAACTGAGTTTGCAGAACGACTTGTTTCATCTGCATAAACTGTATAAAGCATGGTCGGGTTAGAACCCGACGCCAATGCTGCAAATAACTCCATGTGTTTTTACTCCTCTCTTAATCTCTTTATTAAATGAATACGTAATCGATACCTTTGTTACCGGTATCAGTAGATTTTTTCATACGTAAAACATTCGTAATTTCGATATCATCTCTAGCAATAAAGCTACCATCTACTCGCACCGATGTATCACCAGTTACGTTTTTGAATACAAAATCATCACCAGATGAACCATCCGATGTGAATTCTAAAGCTGTCGTTCCCTTTAAGGAGAAGCTTTTCATTCTGATCGTATTGTTTTTGTAATCAATTCCGAAATCATTCGCTCCGAAATCAAGTTTTTGATTAGTGATGTCTACCGTTAAAAAGTTACCGAAAGTCGTTTTTGTATTTAATTCTACTGCTGATTCACCAAGAACAACCTTCTGAATCTTAGAATCATCAGTAAGGATGATTTTTGCATCTCCTTTTGTTGGAGTATCTCTGATTGAGATATTTCCTACAACTACTTCACCAGAGAATGTTCCTGTGAAATATCCTTTTGTTGCTTCTAAAGTACCATCTGAGAAAACTTTAAATGGTGCAGTGGATTTAGTTGGGCCTGCCCAGAACCTTAAATCCTTACCAGTTCCACCAATACTACTTAGTAATCCACCAGTAACGACGAAAGAATCTGTTGGTGCGTTATAATAACCTAACTCAATATCTCCACGGAATGTAGCAGCATTGAACTCAGCAGAACCATCAGCATCAATCTTCCAACCTTTTTTCTGTCTTTCATATCCAATAGATTGAGAGGTACCAGATGTAGATAGGTTACCATTTGTATCAATGCGGAAGGTCTGTTGACCTGAATCATTGTATACTTGGACATCTCTAAAGTTGGCGTATTTTGCTTGAATTGTTCCTGTCTTAATATAGTTACCATCGATAACTGTAACTCCAGTTGTATCGTCTTTAGTAAATAGATTAGACATGAAATTCTTTTCATCTGATAATGGTCTGTAGTTTCCATCCATATCTAGATAAAGTGGATTCGCCGGATCATAACCTGGTTGGTTAGAGTTGCTAATTTTATTTCCAGCTGAGTCAAGCGCCCATCCAGAAGCAAAATCAGAGAATGTAACTTTACCTTTCAAGTTGATGTTCTTACTTACCATATCAATAGCCCCTGGTGTAACAGACATAGAAGAAGCAATATCAAGTGCTTTAATGTCTCCATTTGGAGTTACTACTTTTCCGATTAACCCCTCAGCATCTTCATTCGCAGGAGTCCAACCTGTTGTCTTATCTCCCTCTTCTAATTTGATACCAGTGAACCAATAAGTACCTAATGTACCTCCACCAGTTTTACCAATCTCTATTCGTGCTGTGCTAGTTTTAGCAGGGAACGTAAAGAACAATTTAACCCATTGGTTTTTACCAACATGTTCTGTTTTCATTGTTACAGAAGGGTAACCTGAACCGTCATATATCTGAAGAACAGGTTGTCCAGATGCTGATTTAGCATAACAAGAAACGGTATAAGTATTACCAGCGACAACCGATACGGTTTGGTTTAACCCTTGGTTATTTGCTGTTGTTGTAAACTTAACTGCTTTATCAAAACCAGGCAAGTCAGTAATATCCTCGATTTGTCTAACAGAAGGAGATCCCCAGTTATTCCAACTTGTCGCATCTGCAGTAGAGAAACGAGAGTTTAATAGAATGTTTCGACCACCATCATTTTTTGATGGGTCATACCCTGCAGCAAACATTGAGCTACTATTAATATAAACTGTACCATTAACAGTTACTTCCCCTGTGTTGGTAATTTCTAATGTAACAGTACCACTATTGTTTGTTACTCTTAAACGTCTTGCATCGACTGATTCCGCTTTTACAGAATTGGTTTTAAGTTTTCCACCATCAATTACTGTTTTACCATTTTCGATAGTAGTAATTTCATAAGCATCTATCTCTTGCTGTGTAGGCTCTCTGAAAACAAGTCGGTCAAATACAATGTTCTTAATTTTGTTTGTTGTTGAACCTGAATAGTTAGCAAGAAGGAAACCTTGCATAGTATTGTATCCAGTTAAATTATCATGCGGTCTTTTCATTACTGCCCGAACTGTATACCATTTACCTAAAGTCGGATTCGGCTCTATATCTGAAAGATGAATCGAAGTTCGGTATGGGTTCATCCCGCTCCAATCCAACAGTACACAAGCTCCAGTTATTGCACCACTTACCAACATGAAATCTAATTCGACAACATAATATTGCCTGTTTGGTAGATTATTTATGAAGAAGCTTGGAAGTATAGTTGCACCTATTTGTGCGGTATCACTTCCAACACTAAACCTCATTGCACTTCCTGTTCTTGTTAGAGTTGTTTCTTTTGAAACTGTTGAACTACTCCATGAACCAAGTCCAGCAGGAAATGCTCCTGTCCAGTCAGCGAATGTTGGGTTGTTTACTACATAACCTTGCTTTAATGCATTGTTTGCATTATTCGCAGCATCGTCCCATTTCCCTTTGTTGTCTGTAACAGTGTAGTCTGCATCCCCTACATCAAATACAGTTGCATACGCGACTTGCCAAACTACCGGAGCTTCAGGTGTAGCTGTGGCCCCACCAGATAAATAGAAGTGTCCTCCACTTGAAAAAGTTCCTGTAGTACCACAAGTAACAAGACGAATATACTCTTCGAACTTTCCTGTTCCTTTATTCGAAGTTAAGATTCTGTCCGTATATCCAGTACCCATTGAATTCGTTGCTGTATTCAGAGTGTAGCCTACTGGTATCTTAGCGATGATTCGTAATAAGAATTTAGCTCCGGCTCTTGCAGTGATAGGAAGTTGGAACCCACCATGACTTGGAGCTGCTGCTCCTGTTGTTTTAATTTCTAATACAGAAGAAGAGGTTGTTGGTGCATCAACTGGTGCAGCGATTCTAGTCACTGTAACTGCTCCGCCAGCGCCATTATTGTTGTAGACTACAACATTATTCATACCGTTTTTGAATATCGGATCGGTATACATCATTCTTCCGGTTGAAATGGCTTGAGCTAACTCCCTATTTAAATCATTTGTAGCTTCTGCAATGGCTCTTTTTACTTTCTCTGCTTCATCGAAATACTTATTAAGCTGTGTTTTAAACAGATCCCTAGCAGCAGCTGAAGCGAATGCGTATGTGGTATTCATGTTAGCTAAAACTTCTGAGGCGATTTTCGGGGATACACTATCTAAGTTAGTGTAAGCAGTTGTGTATGCTGCTGTAGAAACACTTGGGATTACTTGACCTTGTGGAAGTACTTGAGCGTATTCAGCTTTAATAGCTTCCCAATCTCGGCTTAAAGTTTGTTTTTCTAAAGGTGTGATTTTCATATCACTTGTCATTTCAGCAAGTACATTCTTAGCATCGTCTGCTTTCTTATCTGCATCTGCAATTACCTTGTCAATATCAGCCTGAGCCAAGCTCCAAGATGTTGCTACGTTTCCTTCTTCGATTTTTAATGAGTTAACACGAATCCATGCGTAACCATTAGTACCTGTTAATTCTCGTTTTGTGCCACCAGCAATTAAGATGTACGCGTTATCGTCGTCTCGATCGGCTGTGAACGTTAGTCTAACACTATAATAATTCGTTAAACTTCCTTCAGCGATTGGTGCGAATTTAGGGAAGTCAGTTGTCTTGATATCACCTAAGCGACGATTGCCACCTGCTACTGTATACATTAAGTACATGTAATCCAGTACATCACCTAATTCGCTTGTTGCTACATTCATAGAAAGTGTATATTCCCGTCCACTTTTAACTGCGAACTTTCTTCCGTCACTTGCCATACCAATTTTAGAACCTATTGGAACAGGTAATTGCGTAGTTCCGTTTCGTGTTTCCATAAACAATGCTTTTCCTGTTGGTAATAGAGGTTGTGCATAATGACCAATAGACCCAATACTTCCCCAACGATTCCAACCTGAAGCATCTTTGAAGTCGGTTCCAGTCAGCATTTGGCTACCGCCAACTCTTATTCCAGTAATTAAATCGTTTATATCTTGAGTTGCTAAGCTCCAATCCGTTGCTTTGTTTCCTCGTTCTAATTGAACTCCAGTTACAAAACCAGCTGTAGCAGCATACTTACTATCTTGACCAAAATAAATACTAATAGAATTAGCTTTCGCAACAAAGGTATGAACTACTCTGAACCATGTATTAAGTGTATTTGTTCCGTTTGTATATGACCACTTAACATCTGAGTTTCCTTCTTGCACCCTTGCCATCCCGTCTTTAGTTAATTTAAACCAAGCAGAAGCAGTGTATGTCTCACCAATAGTCACTGCAATATTATCAAGCGCATAACCATAGTCTCCAGTAGCTGTTGAATCAAATTGGAATCCAGTTGGAAAACCTGCTAAGTCAACAGGAACACCTACAGTTCTTGTCCCGACAGCAGCACCCCAATCTCTCCATGAACCTTTTGTTTTAAATAAAGAGTTTGGAATAATGTTATTTCCACCGACTTGAATATCTGCAATTAGTTTTTCAATATCCGCTTGAGCTAAATTAAAGTCCGTCGCTGTATTACCTAATTCCCCTTTTACGTTTCTAATCTTAAATGTAAGAGGAGCACCGGTATTATTAACTACTCCAATATTAGATTGGTCGTATAACTCTGTAGTTGAGCTGTCTTTGTTTTTATAAGAGAACCAGCATCGTGTCCATGTGTTTGCTTTTATGTTTCTACCTGAATTCTTCCTTAATGCAACTTCATCGTTGTCATTCGTTCCAGATGTTATATCAACAGGGAAGTTGTTGGTGTCATTATTCCATGTGATATCAACAGGTGAATACACGTCAAAGCTAGCTGTATACCAGCTTCCGATGGGAATAACAGAAAATTTATCAGTGATTCTCAGACCTGCTCCCCATGATCCACCAGCACCATCATTAGCCGTAATAGTCCATGTATTTGTAGCATCATCAAATGATGAAGATGCTGCGTTAAAAGGAACTAGTTGTTTTTTTCTAACAATGTTTTGTCCACCGATTTTTAGATTATCGATTTTATCATTAGCTGTATTTGCGGATTTATTAATCGCGTCACTAATCGCTTTCTTGATTTTTTCAGATTCACTAAAGTACGAGTTCATCTTATTTTTGAATAAATCTCTAGCAGCAGCTGAAGCAAATGAATATGTTGTGCTCATACTTACTAGAATTTCAGAAGCGATTTTCGGAGATACTCCATCTAGGTTTGAATAAGCTGTTGTATATGCAGTCGTAGAAACACCAGAGGTAGATTGAGCTAAGGCTAAAACTTGTGTGTATTCAGCTTTGATTGCTTCCCAATCTCGACCCAATTGGTTTTTCTCAAGTGGTGTAATTTTCATATCGCTTGTCATTTCAGCAATAGCAGCCTTACTATCTTCAGCTTTCTTATCTACATCGGAAATCAATTTATTTACAGCTTCTGGAGCTAGTCGATAAGCTGTAGCTTTATTTCCCTGCTCGATTTGGATCTCCCTAAAGATAACTCCCTTACTTTTTGTACTCCCTGCCCTACCTGCATACATCAATACACTATTTGTATTTGCAGATTTCTTAGTGAACGTAAAGACAACTTTACCATCAATAATTGGAACAAACGTGTCACTACCTTCAGGGTAAGGGTATATGGAAATATGAGTATCTGTATTCGGTGCTTGAGTAGTGAATTCAACTTTAGCTGATACTGTATACTCTTTATTTAATTCCATATCAACAGAAAATCTTTCATAGTTGTAATTATCGGCTGCATCTCCATTATTTCTTGGAGGCAACGTTCTTATGTCACTATATTCAGTAACTAAATTTCGACCACCAATTTGAAGATTAGTAATCTTGCTATTTGCATCACTTGCTGACTTATTGATTGCGTCATTGATTGCCTTCTTAATCTTTTCAGACTCAGCAAAATAAGAGTTTATCTTTGTTCTAAATGCATCTCTCGCAGATGCTGAAGCGAATGTGTAAGTGGTTGTCATAGTAGCTAATACTTCGGCTGCTATTTTCGGAGTAACACCATCTAGGTTTGTATAAGATGTCGTATAAGTAGAAGTTGTAACACCAAGAGCGGTTGCTTGCGCTAACACTTGTGTGTATTCTGCTTTAATGGCTTCCCATTCTCGACTTAGTGTTGTTTTTTCTGACGGAGTAACCTTTAAGTCACTTGTTAATTCATCAATACCCGCCTTACCTTTCGCAGCATTATCTGTAACCGTTCCTGCTGGTGTTCCTGCAATTGTAGAATCAGAACTAACAACTAATCCATTTGCGTAGATTTTACCGTCTAGGTTCGTATAGAACATCTTGTTCCATGTGCCTGCATTGTTTTTCTCAATAGAAATACCTTCAGTGGCATTCAGGATTGTTCTGAAAAGACCATCGCCTCTTAAAACAACGATACCTTTATCAGTATTGATAGTAACACCGTTATAGTCTTCTCCTGGTCTAATACTGTTTGCTAGATATGTAGATGTTGCTACCGCTAATCTTGAAAGCTTTTCATAGTAAGCATCCCATTTAGCTGTCCACGTAACAGGATCAATTGTTGTATCTCCTGTTAACCAAGGTCTCGGAGTTAGTGACTCTAAATATGTTTTCAAATCACTGTAGGCTGTTTCAAAAGCTGTGTAATCCGCATGAGTTATTGGCATACCTGAAGCTCTTGCTTCTGCTCTTGCTAAATAAACTTGTCCACCTTTTGCAGTATCAATCGTTGCAAGAGTAGGAAGAGTTTGTCCAGAAAGAACATCACCTGTGATTTCTAATAAAATAAGTTTGATGTTTGCCTTTTCGCTTGAAGAAATGATGCCGTCACTTCCTGCTTTATCAGCAAACTCTTTTAGTTTTTCTACGTCTTGATAAAATGATGGGTCTAGAGCGGAAATAGATAACGATTGCTCAACCCAATGAGTTCCGTCCCAACTATTTAATGTATTAGGATCTTTAGTTGTGTCAATCCAAAGTGCTCCTAATGAAGGGTCCGCGGGCGGTACATCTGATACAATTGCATCGTTAATATCAACAAGTGATATGTGCCCAGTTGCTAATACTTCCATATTGTTCCCTTCTTTCTGATTTTTTTATATAAAAAAGTAATAGACTACCTTGTTATACCCAACCAAAGTAATCTATTACATCATTGAATTTCAACACCTAGTTATTAATAATCTGGCAAAGAAATGTTGCTCTTTGTTTTAAATCCTGTCTGGTAATTGGTACTTCTTTTAATCCTGCATGTGTTTGATTCCAAGCAAGATCCTCATTACCGTCTTTGTCTACCCTTCTCCATAGAAACTGATTGTTTTGTAATTGGCTTGTTACGTCAGTAGAACCTTTGTACACTTGAGCCTTTAATGTCGTTGAAACAATACCTTGTTTAAAGAACATTCCATTTGTACTTATTATTTCTACACGATAAGGAGTTCGTTTTTCTATTTCTTGAAGAAGTTCACCGGGGCTATAACCTGGTTCAAACTGTGTATCTGGTCCGATCTGAACCATACCAGCTTTAATCTTTCCAGTAGTTATTTGGTCCGCATGTAATTCTCCTGTATAGAAACCATCTTCAGTCATGAATGAACCGTCACCAGTCCACTCAGTTACGATGTTTCCTTTTTGGAGCATTGGTCTACAGAAATAAGAATCTCCGTTTTTAGGATGGTAGATTCGCAAACGAACTCTTGTCGTTCCTGCAGGGGCAGTTTCTGTAACACTAATACGTTGCCATATATCATTTCCTGTTAATATAGATGTGGTGATTTTTGATTTGATACGAGCTGAGTCATTGTGGTATTCGACTTCCACTCTAGGATGTCCACCATCATAAGCGGAGAGATTTTTTGTAAGAACATATACAGAAGCAGAGTAGTTTTCTCCTACACTTGCGGGAACAAACTTAGAATATGCACTTGAATTTTGCAGAGGTTTTCCAGTGGTAAATAAGTGAAGACTATTTGTGGTATTTAAACGAACAATTTCACTTACTTCAGAAGTACTAAAGTTTGAATCGAGAGTCCAATCTATTGTTCCTTTTCTAAATGTTGCATTCGATACTAAGTTTCTACTCGTCATCTGAATAGAACCAGCAGTCACTTTGTTAGCACTTAACGTTTTTATGTGAGCATCTGTAATACTAGCTTGTGCGATTTCCGCTTCACCAATAGCTCCTTTGTCAATTACCCCACTACCTGCAACAATAGAACCTACTTGGAGATGGTTTGCGTTAACAGATTTTGCTGCTAACTCTCTTGCAGTAATAGATTCCGCTACCAACTTATCAGCAGTAACTGTATTGGCTGCAATATGCTTTTTGCCATCAATTGCTCCTTCTTGGATTTTCGGATTCGTAATGGCCCCGTCTGTAATACCTTCTGAATAAACACCCTTCTCATCGTACAGAACAGTTACTCCATCAGCACCACGAACACGTAATCCATACAGGGATCCATCAGCATTAACATCACCAATAGATACACGTTCAACAGGTGTTTTTTGATTATCAAAAACCTGCAATCTATTGCCTGTAATTCTTAAATGGCCATTAGTTCCTTGTAGGGTAACTTGTCCAGTATCAATCGTACCTGCAACAATCTTATTAGCTACTAAGCTAACAATCTTTGCATCTGTGATACTACCGTCGGCAATTTGTGCGGAATCAACCGTACCTTCACCAATAATAGCTCCATCAATAAAAGCATGTTCGATACTTGCATTAATCGCTTCAATTATAGAAGCTTGTAATCTATCGAAGTCAGCACTTCCTGCTGAGATCTCTAAAGCTTCGATTAATCCTGCTGAAATGTTTTCAGCTTTTAAGGAACCAATTTGAGCAGCATCGATTTTAGCTTGTCCTGCATAAAGGTTAATAGCTTCAACAACCATACCTTTAATATGACTTGCAGTTAAGGTACCAATCTTTGCAGAGTCAATTACCGCGGTTTCAATTGAGGCATTGATTGCTTCAATTACAGCTGCCTTGATATGGTCTGCATCAAGTTGGCCAATCTTTGCTGAATCAATTACAGCTTCTCCTGCATATAAATTAACAGCTTCAACAACTGCTCCTTTAATATGCTCTGCTGATAATTCACCGATTACAGCATTATCAATTAAGGCTGAACCAACAGAAATGTTTGAAGCATAGATATTGATTGCATCAATAACATTGGCTGCGATGTGTTCTGCAGATAGTTCACCAATAACAGCTGTATTGATTTTAGCTGTACCAATATAAGCGTTAATTGCTTCAATGATATTGGTCTTGATTGCTTCGATATTAAGTACCCCTGATTTAATAGCTCCTGCATCAATGTAATCAATAACACCACCGTGTAAGAAGTCGTTTCCTGCTAGTGCATCATAACCACCGGGACCATTCTTAGATACAGCAGCAGGCGAGTTATTGATTGCCCTGATAACAGTATCCTTAATTGAATCCGGAGTTGCACCGCTTCCAGTTAATCCAGAGATTTTCGAATAATGGATTAGGTGGTCATTATCGTTAATTGCATTAACAAGAGTTTCAACACCTTCAGAACCATAAATAGCACTTGCGAAATCAATTGCGCTACCAGGGACTTGTTTATCTTGCCATGTGTAGATTGAAGGATTTAATCCTACTCCTTTTATGTAGCATTCGTTTTTTACCTTATCGAAGACAAGACTTCCTTTAGAGAAAGAACGTGATGTAGCAGTTGCTTCTTCTACGTAGACTGGATTTTGTGCTTTCCATTTTCCTAATTCGAAACCATGAAGATATCTTTCCACTTTCTCATTTAAAGCGTATCGACTTTGAGGAACGAGACTGTATCCATCTAAGTTATACAGTGTAGATAACATTTTTCCGTATAGGTAAAGCCTATTGTTGTCATTACTTGCATCTGCTGTATCTTCAACGAATATTTGAATGCCTCTTTCTTTTTGAGCCTTGTTTAAATTGAAAACAACGGAAGGAATTACGATAGGATTGTTTTTAGCACCATTTAAAACGAATACGTCTTGTGCTAAATAAATGTCATCTTTCGATGTTTTAAGGTCTTGTTGCTGAGGGTTGTTTTTATGGGGTTTGTTAAATAATGTGGTTTCTATTTCACCTGTAATAACAGCTGACATTCCTTTTGCATGAATGTATTGAAGAATTTGGTTTTGCTGCGATCTGTTCCATCCATTTTCAAATCCGAAATTAGATAGCAGAACTCCATGAAAACCTTTAGATTCGAACCATGTTATATCAGCTTCAATGTTATTTAAAACAACATTAGGGTAATTGATAATACCGTATAGCAGTGTTCCACTCTTCTTAACTTCATCTATGAAGAAATTAAAGTTAGTAGATTCTTCTTTATTAATCATGACATGAGGAATGTAACTGAAAGCATTGATTCGTTTTTCGATGGAATCATACGTATTAATAGATGCACCTCTATAACCAACGAATAACGGGCTACCAAAATCAGATATGGCTGCCTTATCTACTTTCTTATTAAGTGCATCTGAGACCGTGCTTCCTAGCTCTTTAAAGTTAATGACGCGCTCTATCTGTTCAATAGATTCCTGAAGTTCATTAACATCTTCAGACATGACGTAATCTCCATTAGGATCCCCGTCATATTGTGCATCCTTTTTACGGACAAACTCAGAATAAGGCACAGGGAAAATCAATTCCTTTTCCATACATTCACCTACTTTGTCTTTAATATGTTTCTTTTATAACCATTACAAAATACTTTTGCTATAAAAAACGGGACGGAATTATCCGCCCCATTGGTTAATAGTTACTTCCCATTTTCGGTTGCTTTTCTATAATTCCATTTCGTCCATCACACTTCACCCATTTACGTAAGTTTTGATCATAGATTTCAACTTCAAAATGAGTAAGGTTCGGATCGTCAACATAACTCCACTGTAGGTGGGTTGTATCTGTCTCCTTGTCATAGTACTGAAATGCTCCTAATGGATAGTTCATACTAATCACTCCCATTCAATAATGCAGTACGTTCCGTAAGCAACGTGCTTATCAATAACTTCTTTTGCGTATTCTTCTGATAAGTTACCGCCGTATTCAGTTAGAATCGATTTAGGAAGTGCAATAATTAGGACACCATTTCGGTAAAATGCTTTTCCATCCCAATTACCAATATCCCAATAACGTTGTCTTCCCTGTACTCTTTCATCGATTGTCTTAGTTGATAACGATTCAGAGATACCACCACCGCGAGTACGTGCATCCATAACAACTACATCTTTAACGCTCGTATGCTCTCTTACTTGAACCTTAGCAAGCAATAAATACATCGGGTTTGATTGCTGAATGTTTCTCCACTCTTCCCTACTGAAGCAGTGACGAATTGAGTTTCCATTTTGAGAATCAGGAACAATGTAGATATGGATAAGCTTATTAAGAAGCTTTGAAGATGGAACTTTCTTGTACTCTACCTTTTGAACACCATTTACATAAGTTGTCATCGGAAGAGTTGAATAATGTCCCACTGATGGGTTGAGGTCTAAATGAAGGAATGTTCGAAGTGTTTCATTGTAGAAGCCCTTGTATTCGTAGAAATTATCGAAATAAGAATACTTAGCAAATAAATCATCTTTAAACGAAATGTTTTCTTTTAAGAAGAAGATTCCGTTTTGGATATCATAATCATTTGCTGTTAACTCTTGGTTTTCGAAATAACCATAGTCTGCATATACAGGCCCAACTGGTTCAAATTTAAAGACTACTTTCCCTTTTTCATAATCGATTCGATAGTTTGTAGCAGGAATTGTATTGGCTGAAGTCGCCTTGCCTTTAGTTGTTTTTAGAACTGGTACCGGTTGTATCAACCAGTTTTCTTTTGAACCATACATGATTACTTCTTTCGTAACTGAATCAATACGTTTATTTTCTAATAAATCATTAGACATTTTTGTATTCTTATAGATTCGCTTATACAGACGGAAGTTGCGATGCTCATAAGTAGCGTACACTTTACCAGTTATGTTTCTACCTGGGAAGAAAACAGTACCCTCGTCATGATTAATTTCAAATGGATACTCTTCGAAAATCTCCACGATGTTTCCGTTGTTTGCAGCATCTATAAAAATGTGAACCTTATCGTTACGAATCCAGTCTTTTTGTTTAGCTCGGAACAATGTTCCTGCAGAATTCGCTAAGCCCTCAACTAAAAGCTGTTCTTTTTCTACAAAGCCTTGGCTTACAAACAGATTGTTATGAGGTACTTTTACTGTAGAAGGAGTAATGTATTCCATCTCATTTTCTACTGTCATAATTCCAATAGAAGGATTGAAGATCTGAGAAGCGTATTCGTTGACCTGATACTTCTCTTTTTTCATAACTCGTTCTTTGTACTGATTCATTACAGCAGGATTATTACTAGCATGTAGCTCTGACCACTCTTTATATCCAAGGTCATCCTTAACGAATTGCCCGTTATGAATTCTTAAATACCAGTTCTCTTTCGCATCCTTTGTTTGAGGAAGTTCACTATAAACACGACGGTCATCAATTAACTTCAATCCAAAGTTTCGCTTAGAAGCTCTTATTGTTTCGAATCCAGTTTCAGCATGAAGAACAAAACTTGGTTTGTCTGTTGCCCAGAAAATATCTTTATGGCCAATAACAAGATCTCCACTGTAGAACCATTCCATGCCTGTTTTACGGTCAAATAGTTTTAGGTTAACTAAATTGTTTTCCTCTAAACTTTCTGAACCAAGTGCAATCTTGTAGAAGATTTTGTTCTTGTCATACCACTCTTTCCCGCTTGGTACTGGAGGAAGCAGCGTATGTAAGTAGCCTAGATTCTTTAATCCTTCTGTTTTACGAATTGACTTAGAATAAGCAACTGGTGGTCCATACATTCGTTCATAACGACCAAACTCTAGTCCTGTTCCTGGGTCTACTCCAAAGGAAATCCATTGATGAATAAATGGCATGATCGTGTATGTGAATGGAATTTCTGGTGTAGCTCTAGTGATGTCTGCATTTTCAAAGCCTTCTGCTTCAATATCAATCGTTGTAGCGTTTGGTTTAATACTGAAGACATAGAGAGGTTTCTCTCCTTCATTTTGCGCAACACCTCTAACTGCTCCGATTGTATCTAATGTAACATCGTCAAAGCTTGCTTTACCGAAACCATTTCCATCTACAAAGCCTAAACGAATCTTAATGTTTTGGGGTTTATCGATGTGGAAATTCGTTTCTAGCTTAACCCAATCTTTCTTCCCTGTAATAGAAATAGAAGAAGAAATTTTTTCGCCCTGTAAGTTATAGATACCGATTTTAACACCATCTGTTGTAATCCCTCGTACTTGATCAATGGTTGCCCATACAGTCACCTTGTAATCATCAATAGATAAATAGATATCTTCACTCTCCCAAAAGGCATGAGCGCCTGTTGTTCCGTTTGATGAATCTAAAGACACCTGACGAACCCCAAATAAGCTTTTTGTGGAATCATGTGTGAATGTAACAGTTTGACCAGCTAATTTCTTCGTATTCCATGAAGGGATTGCATTTACTGTATCAGCTGTCCAAGAAGTAATAGGCTGTCCGCCTGCATCCACTTGGCCACTTTCAAATCCACTATTGTTAACTGGAATTGATTTATCACCATCTACAGCATGTTCATACACTCCTGTCGCATTATAGAACCAAGGTTTACAGTAGATTTTCACATACTCTTTACAGTTCTTATAAAGGATTTTTTTAGCGACAATTTGGTTTGCATTGTAATCACTTCTGTCATTAATATAAACATCCGTATTGTTTACTTTGTATTCCTGAGCAAATAAATTGTCTCGGTGATATACGAAGTCATTTCTCCAAGGAGTAAATACCCACTGTTCTTCTGAATGATAAAGGATTGAGTTCAAGACAAGGTTTACACTCTCTTTTTGATTGTGGTAAAAGGCTCTAAATATTCCACAGTTAGAAACAAGAACAGTACCTTTATCAAACATTGTTTTCTTAATAATAGAAGGACCGCCATTTAAGTGTTTTACAATTGTATCCCACTGCGTACTTTCTTCATCTTGTCCAAATAAGATAGCCGGAGAAATATCTGCATAGCCTAAAGCACCAACGTTTTGAATTGGTAGTAAACGACTAATATATGGAGAGTCTTTTTTAATTTCCTTAACTCCAAATTCATTGCTGCTTGACGAAAACCCGATATCAGAAATAAATGTATTACCTTTGCTCGTTTTGAAATCAAGAATATTAATTCCACTACCAGCATTATCTATCCAAATCGTACCGCCATTTTTTAAGTAATGCTCAAACTTGTCTTTAAACATAGATAAGTCCGCTTTACCGTAACCAGTTATAACGAGTAAATCATAATCCTCATAATGATGATCTGGCATATCGAGGTTAACTGCCCAATATCGAACATCTTTTTTCAAGAGATCTACTTCTGTTGGATGTGGGTTTTGTAATTCTATATATTTTGGAAGTGATAGGTGTTCATTGATTGTCTTACCAATAGAAGATAAGTTTTCAACATTGATTACCGATTGAACAAAGCTAAATCCAATATTCATCTTACCTGGGTTTGTTTCACTCAATTTGGTTTTTAGTCTCGCTTCGACACGATGCTTAAATAATTGAGGAGTACGTGTTTGATAATTTGCAATCATAACATCAGATGTTGCATAGAAAGAAAAGTCATTCCCCTTCTCTTCAATTGCATACACTTTCAAATGTTTGTATTTGTCTGGATCGGATTCCATTTCAGTAATGATATCTTCAAACTCATCCATTGTTACTTGTTCGAAAAATGGATATGCATTAAGCACTTCTTCTTTTAATTCGGTTTGCTTAATATCACTTCTGTAGTTAGGGTATACTGCCTTGTATGTAACATCTTTGTTGTTACGGAAATTTGTAAATACAACAATACGGTATATGAAATTATCCTCACGAATTAATTGAACCTTGTACACATCATCCTCGTCCAATGGTCCTCCGTTGGCTTCTATACGAATGCTGTTGCCTACATAGACTAAATCATTTCGTTTATCTAATACTACTTCTTCTAAAGGTATAGCATCCTGTTCAGTCTCAGAAGAAAAGCCACCTAGATAAGGAATAACTTGAGCAGTTCTTGCATCGAAACGACCCTTTAACTCCATCTGATAAAATACTGGTTTTGGAGTATCTTGACGGTTCTTACGAATAGTAAATTCATCTGTTACATAGACTGCATCAGTAGGAAAAATAGCTTGTCCGGATTCTGTTTCTAATAAGAATTTACTGTTTGGATAAACCATGTAATCCTTCTCTATGAAATTAGACAATCCGTTTTCTTTAATTTGAGAAGAAACATCTTCTAATAAGATGTTCTCCTCGGGTGATACAGATTTCGATTGTACATATGCAAGGTTTGCACTATTCTTAGGAACTTTATTACCAATACGAATAGCATACCCGCGGTTTCTTTGACCACTACGAACAAGGTCTTTATGAGGTTGCAGCTGCATGGTTTGTATCCTCCCATTCTTTCAACTTGTTTAAGATAACAGTCAATTCATTATCTTTTTGATTTGTTTCTAAAACTAAAATCTCGTCCATTGTAACGCGACCGTCTTGGTTGAAATCTAAGATAGAGAAAAGTACCTCATCTTCATATTTCTCTACACCCTCATACATAAGGAGGTAGTTAATAATTTTTGTTTTTGCAGTTAATAAGTTCTTCTCACTTTTAGCTAACTGAACTTTGTCTGGTTTTAATACTGGGCTTAGTAACATCTTATAGCAAACACCAATATTGTTATCTTTATCTGTGATCCAAATATAGTCTTCTACAATCTCACCTGTACGTTTTGCTTGAATATATGGAGCGTGATATTGATATAGATATTGTCCTGAACGTTTTTGTGCTTCAACTGCATCTCTTGATACATGTCTAGAAACAAATCCTTTAGAAGCAATAATCTCCAAGTTGGAGTGAGATAAGAAGTTTCCTTGATAATCAAGTGGCTCGATAATAAGCGTTGAGAAGCTCGCGCCATCTGCATGTAATCGGTCTGGCGTAGCTGTGATTCTAAAGCTATCTGTCTTATTTATTGTGTTCGTAATATATAAGAACCCTTCATGATTCTGATTTTGAATTGGATTCATATCGATCATGGTTGCTAGCTTCTTCGGTTCACCATAACGGTTTCCTTCTTGATACACAATTCTTTTCCCGCCATCATGTTTAGCGAAATCAATTCGGTAACCATCAACAGCTTTGATATTGTAATCAATTGTGTAAGTATCATTTACTTGATATGTTGCATAAAGGGTTTTGTTTTTCAGTACTGCCTTTCTGTTTGTGTGGAAAGAGAAGTAGAATCTCTTGCCCTCAATTCTGTAAGGCTCACCTATTTTTTCTCCATCCTCTGTACGGATAGCAATATCCCTGAATTGTTCATCAAGGTTATTGTACGCAACCTCAACGTAATCACTCTTACCATCATACTGGAATGGTTCTTGATTCCACGTTTGATATGCTCCTGTTTCATGATTAAAGAATGATACTTTTTGTAACGTATCTCCATTCTCTTTTTGCACTAGAATTGGTGAATGGTCAATTGGAGCTACAGGGATTTCAGACCAAGTAACATTCTGGCCACTTATTCCTCCATCAAATAAAGATTGCATAACCGCAAAAGGTAGTTGTGTTTTAATGTTAGAAGTAGCTGGCAATTTGTTATTGAACAATGCCCACTCCTCTAAAATAACTTCTTCCTGAACAGGTGTTGCTTCACTTGCAAAAATCAATTCTTGAGGAGTTGTAAGTAGGAGTCCTGTATTTAAAGCTTTCGCATTTTCACCATTAATAGTTAATTCAATACCTTCATCATTCCAACTGCAAAGGAATTCATATGATGTACTTCCTTCAAGTGTTTTTGGGATGGTAATTGAACTCGCACCAACGGTATAAGATAAATTAGTTCCACGTACTGCAAGAGATAGCTCATTTGTGTCTGAACGGAAAAGAGTCTGGTCTTTATCAATACGGTTTTTTGTAGTTAGTTTTAAATAGATGCTGCCCGCTTTTTTATCAAATAAGTTCTTTACTGGAAACTTTAATGATGACCCCTTACGAACTACTGAACTAGTAACACTAGAATTCGGTATGTACGGCGTAGGATCTACACGGTCTTCTAATTGGTGTTTTCCCACGATAAGAATTTCATTTGTTTGGAATAACAGAGTAATTGTTTGTGGGGTTGCTACATTGAAAGTTTGAGAGATGTAAGATAAGTCTCCTTTTGAAATAGCAATCTGTTGTAGAGTTGTACTTCCCGACTTAATTAGACACTCACCGTTTCCTTGAGCATTAAATGAAAGTGTATGGTCTTTCGCAAGTAGAGAGATAGATTGAGAGAATGTGGCTTTCTTAGATGCAGATCCTAAGAGTTTAACATATTCATGGTCTTCTATTTTAATTGTTTTTACCTCGACTCCCCCACTATCTACATTACTTGTCCACGCAGTAGATTGAGGTTCTTGTATTTCACAAGAATAAAAGATTTCTCCTGCTTCCCCATACACACGAACCTGTCCATTAACGAATAAAGCAGATTCGAATTTGAAAACTGTTTTATTGTTAAAAGTAACTGTAAAGTGAGACCCATCTGAAGAGATTGTTAGAGTATTAGAATCTAAGATATTATCCTTTACATCTATAACTCCATAAATCTTCTCAGAATCCTTTACAATTCCACCTATATGTAACTGGTTTTCTTTATCTAAAGAAGCAAATAAGAAGTTTCCATCACTTAAATATTTAGGGATTAATACCACTTTTTCCGTCGGCTTAGAAAACGAGAATACTACTTTACTATCTTCATAAAGTTCATTAGAAATAGAAACATATCCCGCGCTTTGGAATGCAATAGCGTTTGGTATTGTAGCATGTTTAATAATTGTTCCAGGATTAGTGAACATTTCTGCACCACCTTTTTATTGATTTCTTTTGACAATCTAACCTTTATTTCTTATTAATGTCCATAAGAAAAGGAGAGGAATCTCTCCCCTCCTTAACTAAACTAGAATGATGTTGCATTAAAGACTTTAGCCTTTTTCCAACTGTCGTTTTCAAACACTGAATCTTTAACCATGTTGCTACTAGTAGGTAATAACATTGCCCCGATTCCAGTTGGTCCATTTACATATTCAATACCATCAGCTGTCGGTAATTCTTTTTCAGTTAATACCGTTTTTAATGGCTCAGAATATAGGTAATGTTCCTGTTCTTTTAGGTAGTAGTAACCTTTCTGAATTTCAGGATGCCAATTCTTACTTGGATCTTTTCCATTCAGAGCCCCTACTAAGAACTTTTTACCGTTGATATCTTGAACACTTGTTTCTACCCACAAGTCATTATCCTCAATAATATATCCGATATTCTTGTAGATACCATCATATCCTTCGAAAGATTGAGGAATAGGAAGTTCTAGTTTGAAGTCTTCTGTTGGTGTACAAACTCCATCAAATACTTTTACTTCAGGTGAACGCCATACAATATCTGTTCCCATTTTTTCAAAGTAAGCTGTATCTAAATGAACTTTCACACTATCTACTTCACGACGCTTATAGACAACAACGTATTCTTCTCCTGCTGCAGGCTCTAGTACTCCTGCTTGAGATGGAGACCAATCAATGTAGTTGCTCTTTAATTTGAAGTCACCTGTTTTTAAAGTATCGTTCCAAATGTGATATGTTACACTGCCTTTCTTACAGGAAACAATCTCAACAACATCACTCAAAGGAAGTGGATCCATTCCATTTGCATCTGCACCTCTGACCATTTCAGCTGTAAGAAGTTCAGAAGTTCTATATGTAACTTCAAGAGGAAGGTGTTTCCCATTCCAGTCAATAGGAATAAAGGATTCATCAATTCTGACTCCATTTTTCTTATGAACAGAATCCTCAATAATAGAAATCTCATAAGGCATAGCATTTTCGAACTCAGCTTCAGGAGCTAGTGCAGGAAGAATGATATTTGGAGGGATGATGATTATGTCCCCTGCTTTCAATTCTTCAATTGATTCATTCGCTATTTTCAGGTCTTGTACATGAACATCGTACTTAGTAGCAATACTTTCCCATGTATCACCATTTACTACTGTATATTCACGATTAAAATCTGCAAGAGTTGAAAGGTTGAATTGTGTACGAACAAATTCACCGCGGATATCATTCGCATTAATGACACCATTATAGATTTTTTCTTCTGATGCCCAATCCACATACCCTTTTGGAGGAGTGTTTGGAACCTTAATACTTATTGGTTCACTTGAGAAGTCTGTAACGTTTACGCCATGATCTTTGTCATAGACTGAGTTATGACTAGATTTTTGCGTATAAACGGTACCGTTTTTAAACAATAGAGAAACATCACTGTTCTTAGATGTGTTTGGCATCGTAATAAGTTGGTCCTTCACTAATGTTCCATCCTCATTCAGAAGAATATCCTTATTGATAGCTTTAATTGCAGTTACCGTTGTGTTATACATTTCAGCTACATCATTCAATGTTTGTCCATTAACAACTTTGTGTACTTCGTTTGGCCATCCATTTTGAATGTAATAACGGTACTTGAGATTAGGTAGTAAGAATGGTGTGAATGTAGAATCTAGTTCTCTTTCGTAAGGCCTTAAATACTGAACCTTCCCTGCACCATATTGGTAATGCATAAGGACTCCTGTTTTTTGTCCAAACTCCAACTTCCTTTGAATAGCTTTTGCAATTACTTCATCAGATGCAGATGTAGACTTACCTGTTCTAGATCCCTTGTTCTCTTCTGATTTAAGGTAAACCATAACATCAGACGGTCTTCTTGTTTGATCTGTAAGCTCATACTTTTGTTGAGCAGAAGTAATTTGTTGCTGGTTGAATGGAATTTGATTTGAGGTACTAGGATACTTGAATGCATAATCACTAATCTTTTGAAGTGATTTTCTACCTGTACTTAAACCATCTACCGCAGAAACATCTTTATTGATTACATTGACTACTTCTTTGTATAAGATGTTTTGGTAAATATCTATAAGGTCAACTACCGGCGTTCCTCTTACTGAAGAACGTGTCATTTCTACAGTTAGGAAATATGGTTGAGGAGAGAACTTCATCGCTCGATCTTTTACATTCATCGGGTTATCAATTACTTGAAGAAGATTTCGAGGGTCTTTTTGATTCGTTCTTGTTTTAGAGAAAACATAAGATATCTTAGTGTTACTTGCATCTTTAGGAGAGAATGCCTGTGTGCTCCAATTTAACAATGCAGTTGTTTTACTGAAATCAAATTTAGTTCCTTCATTAATTGGTCCTAGTGTTACACTATGATTTGTTGCTCCGCGTTTTAATCGAAGACGATTTGTATTTTGACGATATGGTGCTGTTATCGGGCCCCAGAATATATTGTCTCGACTAGAAGAAGAACGAATATTCATTTCAGTACCAGTTGGTTGCTTCTGAATAAAACGTATCTTACTTGCATACTTGAATGTCTTACCAACACTTGTTGCCACTTGTGTCATATCGATTTTAACAGTGTAATCACCATTCTGATCATATAGCCCACTGTCTTCTGAACGTAATTCAACCTTATCAATAATTGGAGAAGTAGCATTATCCGAAGATAGTAAAATTATTTTCCCTTGAACATAACGAACGTTTTGATACAATGTTACGCTCTGTCCTGTACATAAATAATCCTGTCCCTGAACAAATGCTTTCGTTAAAGTAATCGGCTCCCATTGCGACCATGTAGTTTTATTGGCAGAGGTACGAATTTCAATATTGAAATCACTTGTTCTTAATTTACCTCCAACAATGATTGCATCTGCTGTTGTATCAAGCGCCTGGATAACTACTTTATAATCACCAAAACCGTAAGAATCAAAAGCGATTTTTTCTACTTTATTTGGGTTTGTTAAAGATAATGTATTGATTGACTTTGTTTGTTTCTCTACCCATTGGTAGGTTTCTGATACTAATTCTTCTTTAAATAACTTCGCTTCGATGTTCTGAGTACCCACGTTTTGAAGTCGTACATGAACTTCCAAATTGTCACCTGTAGCTAAGAATTCCACTGGTGTATTAGCAGTTCTTGTTTTAATATCAGTACCCGATACTGTCCATTTGGTTGCATCGGTTCTTGTAAATTCTCTGCTTGTTGCTGCATAAAAAGTAGAAGGCAATTGTGCTTGGATTTTCGCATCAATATGATAGCTAAAAGGTTCTTGAGCATCAAATTCTTCTGTTAGATAATCTCCATAAAATGCTTTTAGTCGTCCATATAATGAACTAGAATAAAAGTTTCTTTGGTACTGTGCCAATCTGTGTCACCACCTTAAAAAAATAAGGGGGAGATTACTCTCTCCCTATCGATATTTAACGTAAAATTGGAATGTATAAGCGTCAAAACGCATGTAAGAGTACGGGCCACGCTCTGCTTCAGGGTGATAGAATGCAATTCCTTTAATCCACCCGTCACGCAATCCTTCACCAAACGATTTATTAAGAGAAATCCAATGAGATTCGCCTCGATTGAAGTCTATTCTTTCAATTTTTTGGTGATTATTCAATTCAATTTTTTGATCTGCTGAGGGTAAATCCCATTTACCTGCATAGTTGTGTGCCCACACATGAAGGAAACGACCATCTTCTGGGTATCCGTGTTCGGTATTTCTTCTACGAATGTAAAACTTAACATCTAAGATTTCTTTCCCCTGTAATTTTTGTCTCCAGTCATTGTGATCAAGGAAGAACAAGCATTTATTATTACCCCATCTTGTTCCTTTTTTAACTGCAATGCCATCCTGAATTTTATTTCGAAGCTCTATCCATTCTCCGTGAAACACTTCTCTGTCATCATATTCGTAGCGCCACTCTGCCGGATTTTTTCTAACTTGTCCGTTTTGTTTGTAGATAACATAATCTGTACGCCAAGTTCTACTTCCTACATTATTTTGAACCTTCTCAATAATTGGTCGTGGTTGGGTTTTACCACTAACAGTAGCCCAAGGTGATGCGCCTGCTCGGTTTACAGCTCTTACTTTCTCGACATATGTTGTATCAGGATTTAACCATTCATGAGGTGAGTCTAAACTATTCGTTCTTTGTATAGATGGGTTTGACCACCACGTAGGTAAATATTCATAATACTCAGCGGTAGGAACAGCATCCCAAATGAAATTCAGCTCATGTTGTGAAGACCACGCCATACGAGGTTTTGGAGCTGCGGGAGGTTTTAGTGGATCAATTTTTATATAATCCAAGATCCAAAACCAATCGCTTACATGTCCATTTATATCAAATACACGAACAGCATAATGGTAAACACCATCTACATTACCTGTTACATTATGAACATAAGCTGTATTTGGACCATTGTAAATGTCGTAGTAATACTGGGTTATCCACTGATTTGATAAATCGTATTGTTGAACACGTAGGTTGTAACTTGCTACACCAAGGGGGACATTGTCCACTTTGTAAGGTTTGTAGTAGGGTACTGATTGTTTTTTTCTTTTATCTACTGCAGAAACTCGTAAAACATAACGCGTTTCTTTTGAGGAAGAAAGATGCACAAAATTGATGTGATCCATTGGGATATTAATTTTTCTTCCAAATGCTTCTACATCTTCTACTCGATAAAATAATGTATGAGTACAAGCCTTATCAGTGAAACCAACCTCTAGCTCAACCTCGTAATAAGAAACATCTTCTGATAGTTCATTTAAAAAGTTAATCGTACATGTACCTGGTTTAAGATCTGAGGGTTGCCAATTAACATCAACAGATAAGTCCTCTTTACCATTGTTGTATGCTCTTCCACTTTTTACATAAAGCGGTTCAAGACCTCCAAATGTTAAGTACACATTACTTGGTTCTTTTGGTGGGATTCTAATAAGACGGTCAAAGATTGTATATATCTTATGAATGTCTTGAGCCCCTAGACCATCTTCAATAAGTCTTTGAATTTCATCTCGATATGTATCTTCTTTTTTTGCAATTAACCACAGGATACTTTCGAGGTTTTCAAAATCGGTGCGACTAGGAACCGTTTCACGAGTGAATAAAGCCAAAGCTTTTTCTAATGCATCGTTTTCTTCTATAGAATCTATTACGTAATCCTCTAATACTGAGGCAGCATTTTCTCTAATCTCCTCAAAGTATTGACGAGTCCCGATGTATTCATATGCTTCTGGCCCATCTCGCCATAAAAGTCCATCCTGTAAAAATACAGGTCCAAATTTAAATCTTTTTCTTCCACTAAAAGCAGTGGAGTCGTTAGCAGCTGTTACTTTTACTTCCCATTCATAAGTTTGCTCTAGGTCAAGAACACCCTGATGAGCAGTTATATCTACTTGAGTATCTGTTCCTGAATGAAAGGTAATAAGGGCTGTGTTAGAGCCCGTTTTATATACCTTTACTTCTGCATCTTTCTGATAGTCACTAGAGTTTTCTTTAATGAATGTCCATGAAAAAATGAGCGAGGAAGGAATATCTGGAGTAACGATGGAGTTAAAATTAGGAGATAATCCTTCTGGTCGTTTTGCCATTTGTATAACATCCTTTCTTAGCGATCAAATACCGCTGGGTGAACTGGTTCAACAATCGCATAATCGAAACGAACTTTTACAGAAGAAGTTGTAGCTAGTTTTCGAACACGTAGTTTTGTAGAACCATCATGATTGAAGATCAAGTAGAATGTTTTATATTGTCCACTTGTATCGAAGTCTGTTCCATTTAAAGTAGCTTTGTTAATAACTTGGTTTGTCTTTGAGTTAACTGCAGAAATCTCGACAACCGCATTAGAAGGAAGACTACTTGCTGATAATCTTACAATCGCAACATAACGACCATAGTGCATACCATCTAATGGAGCATTTAACAAGTCTGAAGCAGCAGTAGCACCACTTTCAATCGCTTTGTTTAATAGTGTCTTTGAGTCAGCTACTGCAGTGTTACCAGTTGAAGACGCATCATTTGAATCGAACTCTCTTGTCCATCGAGTGTTTGTCTTCCCTAGTACTTTCAGCTCTGCATTTTGTGCAATCGTTCCACCTGTTGTTTCAGAAATCTTGTCGTTAATTGCATCAGCTACTTTTGTGTTTGAAGTTGATTCCACATAGATATCTGAACCAGTGATTCCTGTAGCTGTCTTTGTTAAATCAACATTTGCCTTTGGAAGCTTACCCTGTACTTCTTGTGTAAGCATAATCTTCTCTGGCATACCAGGGATCCCAGAAGCACTACCTAAGTGACGGTGTTGCTGAATTGTAGCATTTGTAGTCTTATCCTTATCGAAAGCCCATGTAGGTCCTCCGTATCGCTTATCGAATTCAGCATACCAATCATGAGTCTCAAGTGCGTCTATACGAGACTTAACGGTAGAAGTTCGTTTAAGGTTTAATAGCACGTTTGGATCCGTAATAGGTTTCCCGTTTGCATCCTTTGGTGCAGCTGGCATTTGAGCTAATTCTCCTAGCATACGTTGTACTGCCATTACAGCATCTTGTAAGGAGTTTACATGCTCAGCCATGTTGTAATCTTTAAGGTTTGTCCATCGTAGCAAGTTGGGGTTTGACTTAGAACCACTACGTTCATCGAATAATTCAGGGAAACGAGTAAGAACTAAATCGGGATAAATATTATTCCCAACTGCATTTTGTACTGATCCAGTTTCAGCCATTATTTATCCACTCCTTGTTTATTTTGGTAGGTTAAGAGATAAAGAACCTTCTCGGTTAACTCTTACGGATATACCTTGTGATCCTCTTAAGAATGATCCTTCTGTATCTATTACGGCAGAGAATGAACCTCTACCAAGAGTTACAGAACCGTTACCAACTTCTACATCGGCTAACGTTGTTTGGGTCATTGTATTGTTTAGAGTAAAGTCCTCATCAGTTGTTAATTTATAAGACTGCGGCGCGTCACTCTGATCGATCCAGTCCACTATAAGCTCTTCTAAAACAGGTGTCACTGTTCTATCAGCAGTTTTCATTTCTACATGGATTTTAATTTGCGACTCTTCATTATTGTGAAGAACATCTTCTCCTGTAACAACTTCCATACCAGGAGATGTATTATCACTAAAAGTATAGCCATAACGATTGTCCCAAGTGATATGCGTTTGATATAGGAATTCACGCAAAGCCACTAATACGTAATGAAGCGGAATAATTTCGGAAGCCATTACTGTATATTTGTAATCCTCTAAATCATACTCATCATTTGGTATTTTTCCTTTAGCCACTATCTTATATTTGAATTGGATTTCTGGGTGATTCTCTTCAATTTGTTCCTCTGTACCATGTAATCCAACATAGGCTTTGAATTCTCGAACAGGAGACTCTTCTTTTGGAGCAGTTACTAATAAGTCATCACCGCTACCAATACCCGATTGCACTTCGTTATCTTTCCATGAAGCAGAGAAACCGTCCCAGATATGAGGTAGATAATGAAACCCCATATTGTTTTCTTCAATACTGCGCCAATAAGCTTCTCCCCAGTTCATATGATCCCAAGAAAAACCTAGATTACTATTGATCTGATTTACGTATTGGATATATGTTTCAGAAGGAGTACCATCTGCGTTTATAAGTTTTGTTTGAACATATTGATCATCAGACAATGAACCTAATTTGACTTGTGACTTATCAATGCCTAGTTCTCTACTAATACCATTGATAAGCCCTTGTTTTGTTGCTCCACCAGGATTCTTAAAAACATCTAAGATACGATTCTTAAATTCTTCGTTTCTTTCGCCTGGTAATCTAGAAATGCCTAGCAACATACCAAACTCGTCAAATACGTTCCAGATATGATGAAGCATATATTCATAGTGGAGAGTATCCCCTACTTCAATTGCATCAAATGGTTTAAAAATATTATCTTTCATGTAATAATCCATTACTTTGATATACACATAACCTTCGATGGTATCAATCATGTAGGAGTTATCATCACTCTCAAAAAATACTCGTAAAGTATCAACTGGCATACAGTCTCTTCTTACACCATCAATAACTAAACGAACATGAAGATCTGGCGTTTCAACATCTACAACGTCACGAGTAGCAAGCGGAATCTTATAGCAGTAATCGGCTGTTTGTAAGTTTGCTGTACCGATGTACATATTGTTCCAAGCCTGCTCTATGTAACGTTCAATGTCTGATAGCTCAACACCAAATGCATCTAAAAATAAGGCCCCTACCGATTTCGGGTCTTTGGCCATCTTCATCCATTGCGGAAGCATGGACATCATACTTGTTGTATGCTTGTTTAACAATGGTGCCACCTGCTTTCTATGCTACGTTAATTTTTCTTAAGAAGTATCGTTCTTCTAATGAAGGCTCAACATTCTTAATGAAGTATTCCTTTTCATTAACAACAAGTTTTTTAAATTCCATATCTAAAATTTGATCACTTGTTTCCATTACTCGCTGAATAATTTCATTGATAATAATTGGAGAACCCATGTTTAATTGTTTCATGTACGCTCCAACATTTTGAACGACTTTGTTACGGATGTGTTGTCTTTCAAGGGTAGTTGTTTTTGAGTGGAAAATTAAGTTGAGGGAGATATCCACGGGGTTATACTCACTTGTTTTTACTTCTACATTCATACCATAAGCAGCTACTTCTTCTATAACGCTTTCTACACGGGTTAATAGGTCATTTTCAATTGGATAAACCTGAGGAGTAACGTAACAAGTAAATGAGCCTGTTCCCCTTGTAAATCTTTTGAATTGAGCATCTGCAACGCCATCTATTCTAAGTGTTTTTAAACGGATAGCAATTAGATTTGCATTCTGTTCAACAGATACTTGATTAGAGATTCTTGCGCGATAGTTATCGTCAGATTCATCTCCATCACGAGTACAATTTAACAGTTCACCAATAAGGTCTAGGTATCCACCTGTTGATGTTGAAATAAAGCCCATCTGAATAATTAACTCTAATTCATCGTAGAAGGGACTAAATTCTTCTATCATTACTTCTGAAAACATTCGAGCGATGGAACCTGGACTTGTTTCAGTAATTCCACCTTCTGTTCGAAGTCGAGTTAAAACCGCTTCGAGCATTTCATCTTTTGATTTTCTCATTAACTGTTCACCTCATATTCTGATAACAAACCATGTTCTAAATCAAATAGAACTGGTACAACTAGATCCGCTGCTTTTCTTCTAACAGTTATATAGAAGAGTATTTCACTAGAACTTACAGGAACCGGCCTAACACTTAAGTCACTAGGAAGTATAAACTTGTCATTAGTTAAACTTTTCTCAATTAGGGACTTTCCTAATTCACCTGTTTCTCTTGTATTTGGAAGACCAATTAATTCAGATAAGTCTGCTCCTATATCCTTATGGATAAACCAATCTGGATTGTCTGTTCTTAATCGATTGAGTATGACTTGTTTCTCGCTCAAGTAAGATACTTGCAGTGGGATATCTCTTATTAATAACCCTTCTGAGCTATCTGTTGAGATATTCCCTACTGAATCAACATAGAGCAATTCATCAAAGTCGTTGTAACTAGGAGAACCAAGTTCTAAATCTCCTTCCGGTGTAAAACGAAAATCGACTTTCATTCTTATCTCCTTCTTTCTAATACTTTTAGTAACTTCTTGCCTACATCAAGTCGATGGATAAGATAGTGACAGTTACCGCATAGTACTGATAGATTAGTGGATTGATTGTTTTTCGATAGTTGTTTTCCATCCCACTCCTCGTATCCTTGTTCTTTTGCAGTTTCTAATAATTCTGTTGTATCTTGTCCCGCTTTGATAGCCTTGCGAATTTGAATCTCCAATGCTTGCTGTTCTTGATAGTCGATATGATGAACTTCTACTAGAGAGTGCCCACAAATTTCACATCGATGACCATATGTTTCAAGGCCAATTAATCGATAGTCCATGACTAGCCTCCTCTCTTTATTCTTGCGGTTTCTATTCCTAGATCCTCAATCATAGATGTAACTTTTTCATCGTAATAGTGCTTCCTCTTTTGCTCTTGGAACAAGGGAACATTAATATTGCTTGGCCCATCTTGCAACATAGAAACCATTGAAGCTTTTGGAATGTTTCTCTTTTCTCCTACCTTATCACCATAGTACAGATAAGGATTTAGGTTGTGATTATTCCAAATGAATCCGTATGGTTTTGTATGCATCCTCATTTCCTTTGTAGCAAAATGAATACTGTCACCATAAAAAATGATTCCATTATCTTTAGCATCCAATCGAATACCTGTGTCTTCATTCACAAACATTTCAATTGAACCATCATCGCAGAGTTTAAAGGTTGAACCTGTAACTGGATGTTTAAGTGCGATTTCGTCTTCGCCGATAAATTGCCAGTTCTCCAATTCTTTTTCTAAACTCTTAGCCTTAAAGTTAACAAGTTCATTTTGTAGTACTTGTCGCCAATAAGGATAATGAATGTCCTTGTCTCCATCTCCATATGTCTTGTTTACATATGCTTCATTCATCGGAATCCTCCTTTCTAGAAAATACGGGATTGGCGAATTGTTCTTCCACCGTATGGGCTTAGGTAATTTTCATCACTATGATTTGCTTTGTACACTGTAGATATATAAGGTGACTCTTTTGATTTGTTTTTAAAAGAGATAGAAACCCTGTCACCATTTTTAACAGCTTGTGTAAATACGCCATCCCCATCTTTAGGTAAAGATACGTTTTTCATTGTTCGTAACGCATGACTGTTTTCATCAGAGTAGACTACTTCACATGTTAGTTTCGTATAATCCACTTGAATCACATAACCTTCGATTGTTCCTTGTAATCTATTTAAAGACGGTACAACTACTTTACTGTAAATAGATTGATGAATTGGACTGTTGAAATTCATCGAATCACCTTCTCTTTAATTCTTTCTTGAGTTAAGAAATCGTCTATCATAGGCTTAGTGATTAATTCTTGCATATGCTCATAGGCTAAACCAAACACATACGGCCCTTTGATTCGCCCATCCTCTTTATGATAAAAAAATAGTTCACCATCAAGATCATCACTCATACCAATAAATAAAGTGCCATACTCAATGCATGTTGTACCCTTATGTTGTTCTAAATACTCTTTAATTGTCATGCTGTCACCCACTTTCCTGGTCCACCATAGATAGGAACTCCGTCATATTTTATGTCTTTCCCTTTTGGAGCAATATCTATATGGATGAACCCTTTGTTGTTTTCGAAGTCTCCACCAATCGCAATAGACCTCACACCTAATTGCCATGCACAGTCTGCAATTTCTCTTACTTCATCTATGCTTCTAACAAGAATATCAATCGCACAACCTGCTTCATGAGGTGAAAGTTGACCAGGGTTACTAAAGCGGAAACCACTAATAACCTCAAAATAAGGTTTTTGTGTTTTCAAAAGCAAGCTTTCAAACAACCTTTTTGCATCTGGTGAATAAAGATTACCTTCATGACCATCGTATTTTTCACTATGAATAAACCTTTCCTTATTTAAGGGAACCATCTTTTCATACTTGGTAGTTCGAGCCCAACCAACACGATTAAGAAGAAAATACTCTCTTGTCATGTCACTCTTTTTAAGAGAATCCCCTATGAATTGAACTGGTAGGTATGGGAAAGAACTTCTGTATGTCTGATCAATTAGCTTTTCTTCTTCCGATAATTCTGCTCCATCATTTTCATAAAGGGCATGCATTGGTTTTTCATTGCCTTCTTCTTTCTCATCTGCTTTTGCTGAGAAGCTAGCCTTAGGTGAAATAGAATTTAATTGAATAGCTGAGGCGCTACCTCGAATATCAACGTAATCTTCAGGGTTCTTTGTAGTTCCTCTTCTGTTATTAACAAAGTCTGTACAAACCTCAAAGTGTAAATGGACACCGAAAGACTGACCTTGTTGCCCCATCATCGCAATATGCTGACCTTTTTTAACTGTATCTCCTGTTTTTACTCGCAATGTACTAGGATGCATATGTCCATAAATTGTATACAAATCATCTCTATGCTTAATAACGATCCAAGTACCAAATCCTCCTACTCCGCTTCTGGCTTGTAGAACAACTCCATCACCCGCAGACAATATCTTGCAATTTGTATCACCACGAGTATTAGGAGCTAAATCCACTCCGTTATGGTTTGCTCCATCACGAGGTCCCATAACAGAAGTGAATCTATATGATTTTGGTTCTGCAGGAACGCCTAGTTCGCCCGAACCTGTGAAGTTACCAACTCCTCCCTCAGGTTCTTTTACTGCGTTCCCTTGGTCTTCAGGCTTTTTACTATCATCGGAAGTTTCTACTTCTTCTTCCTCTTCATCATTAGTTTTAGGAAGCTCAAATTTAGCAAGGTACTCTTTTCTTTTTTGATACTCTTCCTTACCTGCTTTAATTTTCTTCTTATATGATTCGAGATTATAGGTTTCTTTGTTTGTAGCCATAACTAAACTCACCCGCCCTTAATGTACCTGGTCCTTGATAAATTGGTAGATTGTCATATCCCCAAGCTGATTCAGGACCAATATCAACATGAACAAACTTAGGACCCACCGCAATAGCCCGGAATCCTGTCAACCATGCAGTATCAGCTATATAAATTGCTTCTTCTGTTGAATCAGCATATATGTCCATAGAAATACCAATAGAATGAGAAGACTCTCCATCAGAAGGATCAAACCCTCTAGCTATTCTTAAGGTTTTATATCCAAGTCGATCTTTAAGAAGACGGAAAGCTTGTCTTGCTTCACTTGTATAGAAATTTTCTTGAGGGCCATTTAGATGAATAAACTCATTTGGAGGTAATGGGGAGTAATTTTTCTTCATGTCATAACTGGATGACAGTTTAAAGTCTTCCACATAGTTTGACCTTGGGTACTTTGGAGCAATAATTCTGCTGTCTTTTAATTGTGCAGTAGGAATACTTATCTTAGATGCAAAATTTCTAGCGTGTTCTAATTCATCTTCTGTTGGTGGTAGCCTGAATGGTGTATCCATGACATCTTCTATTATCGGATCTTGAGAAAGGTCACAACCTGCTGCATAATTCGCTTCAATATCTGAATCTGATACAGGTACTGATTGAGCAGAGAACTCACTTATTTTTGCCTTTCCTGTAACTAGATTCATGAACCAAGTTTTATCTACTCCACTACCAGGACAACTTTTTGGTTCTTGGCCATTAATTAATCCTTCACGGTGAAACTTTACACCATTTGCTTTCATAGCAAAGTACTTAGCGATAGCAACAGCGGACTCCAACTGTTTACCTTGCAATTTATCTTTACCTATATCAAAGTTGCCTATCATTTCATACATCGCGGGATGATTAGAAGCTGTACCGTTATATCCTGTTGCACTACATGGAACAGATGCAATATCACGTCCAAGAATTACTTGTCCATCCACACCAATAGTGAAGTGTTGTGCGATATTATCCCAGCCTCGGGTTATTGTATGGAATTTTTTCATGTCATCGTTTAGTTTGGTTAGTGTTTGACCTTTAGCCTTTGTATGGTCTGGATCATAGGTGTGGTGGACATAGATACCATTAATCATACTAGTGTCTACAGTGTTCAAAAACTTAACTACTTCATCACCACTTGCAAATATTTTTCCGTATTCCCATTTTCCGCCTGTTCCTTTACCACCAGCGGATGATGAACTTCCACCACCACTACCGCCACCAGATAAAACATCCAGAGTTAACATTGTATCTGTGTATGCGTCTCTTCCAAAACCTTTATACATTGCAACTACTTGGTTCGCATAAACATATCCACCACGATAAACCTTGTTTTTTCCGTCAAAAGGCACACTGAAACCGTTATATAACCAAGCAACCCCATGACCGTTTTGTTTTAACTCATATCCTTTACTCTTAAAATCTGCATATGGATTTTTACCCCTAGAGATAACGTCTCCAGCATAATTATGTTTGTCTTTAAGAATCATGCATCCTACATAGATATTATAGACTGGATCACTGCATGCTCTTTTAAAGTCTAACTTTAGAGTGCCAGTAATATCCTGTTCCGTTTGCATTAACCCAACACAGTTAGAAGAGTTTGGGGTCGAATCGTGTACTCCACCGGATTCCGTTGCCATAATTACTTTAACCAATAGAGGATTTACACCAGCTTTTGCTGCTTGTTCCTTAATATGCTGATTCCATTGATCAGTACCAGCTATCTTACCTTTAAGTCCATTTTGGTATACTCCTCCGTTTAGAAGTTTGTCAGTGTAAACATCTGGTCCAGTGTACTGAGCAACCGTAGGCAATTCTCCATTGAAGTTTACTGAACCGCCACCACCTGATGCCGCAACTTCTCCACCGCCTTCTTTCGGTTTCTCTTTTGTCTTTTTAAGTGAGAAACTCTGCAGGAATTTCTTACGTTCTTCATACACTTCTTTTGCTGCTTTTATTTTCTTTATATACATTTCCGTGTTATAGGTTTGTTTGTCTTTTTGTGCCATAAAGTTATACCTCCTTATTTTGATAAGCTAACCATTTATTTTGATTTTCGCTATAGTTAACACAAAAAAAAGAAGAGGCTATTCACCTCTTCTTCAATTACTATTGTTGCTTCTTAGACAATTCATTTAGTTGACGGGCTTTTTCAGTTTTTGCATACACACCATCTTCTCCTCCGGAACCGGTAAAGAAGTTAGCTATTTCTATGAATGCATTACCAAAGAACTCTGCATCCCCATCGTCATGGAATAACGTTGCACTGAACATTTTATCGTATCGACCTGGTGCATCACCATAAATCATACCTGCATGGTTATTAATACCTGCCGTTAATTCCTTCCCTCTATACGTTAACGGAATCGCCACAACGCATTGAAGGTTTTCTTTGAATCGGCGATAGTGTTCAAACAGCATTTCTGTACCAATCCATATTCCTGCATTAACAATGAATCCAACTGGTGTGAAGGAAGCTGCTCCTCTAACCATGTTTAATGCTCCTTTACCAATCTTCGCTATATCATCAGAGCTTGATAGAGCTTTTGCAAAGGCAGTTCCTGATTGCAGAATAGCCTTTTTACTTGTGTTCTTAAGGAAACCTGATTTTCCAGTAGCTTTGGTCATGTTTTTAGCTGCGTCTTCGAACTCGGTTACTAACCTTTGTTGTAGAGCCTTAACATCTCCATCTCCTTTTGAGACAATCTCATCAAGAGTTTTTAGGATTTTATCCATATCTCCACCACTATTTGCCATACTTATTGTATGCCTTAATCCTTTAGTAGAAACCCATTTACCTACACTAGCAGGGATTCCTTTTGAGTTCGTAATCCATTTAGTTAAGTTTCTTCCAGCTTTATTAGCTGCTGCACGTATTGCAGCTGTAGCAGCCAATGACTGTCCAAAACTCATGTACCACTTACTCATTTCAAGAATTACTTGGTCATCGTTTACAACTAGTAAGTCTGGTTCAATAGAAGTGATGAATCCTGTATCCATACTGAAGTGATGTGTTACTGATTTAATTAACGCATTACCTTGAAGGTCGTTAATCTCATCATTAATGTACATCATGTCATGAGGTTTAGCAGTAGGATCTCCTAATACCAACAGATTTCCTTTGTACATATCTTTCATGCTATCTCTAAGAGTAGACTGTCCGAAGTATGTAGCCATTACTTCTGAAGTGTAGAAGTCAGCAAACTTTGCTACAATGTCAGCTTCCACTACTCTTGTTTTCTGTTTGTCGAAACGAATATCCGCATCAGCATATAATACCGGTGTTTGTTTTCCGTCATAGTTTACGATAACGTTTGTGAAAACATTATCCTCACTAGCTTTAATATTGTTTTCTATAATATCATAAGCCGACATGTAGAATTTGTTTTGCATGTATGGACGTCTTGGTTGTCCTGTAAGATATCTTGACCATGTTTTCTGTGTAGGGTCAAACTCATATCGAGAATCGTACTCGAAAGCACAACGCCAGTATGGTTTACCAAAGAATAATGTCGAGCGTAATTCGAACGGATGAACAGCAGATATGTAATCCGGAGTCGAATACGTAATCGTTTGTATAATATCCCAAACCGTATTGTTATAGAACTTAACGACTACATTGTCTGCATCTCCTGGGTTAAGTATTTTAAACTTATTTTCCCATAGACGTTTCCAGCTAAAATCTTCGAAAATATTATTTCGCTCTCCGTTAGGATGAAGCCACTCTGAAAAAGTAGGAGTTCCGTTCGAAGAGTAAATGTTCTGAGCAACTTCACCATACTCATCATTGAACCATATCAAGTTACCCAAAGGTTTTGAATCAGATGTGCCTTTTGAATCAAATGGTTGACCAAAATGCATGATTCCTAAAGGATTATCTTTGAATAATCGTTCATCTACTACACCGTTCATGAAGTCTTTAAACCAACTTCCTTTCGAACTCATAAGACTACAAATCAGGTCTCGTGGTTCAGTTACACTGAAGATTCCATCGTTGTTATCATCAGGGTCACCAGATACTACGTTTCCTAATTCAACTCCGTCACCTTGAGCAACGATTTCAATTACATCACCAATCTCAAGTTCTGAAATCGTACCATTAAACACAATTGGCAACGCACTAGCTGTTGCACCATAACCCATTCTTAAATGAATACGTGCTCCTGTTTCTAGGAAAAGGTTCTTGTGAATTTCGTTTTCCTTCTTATCAATTAAGTCCTGAGGGATTTCATTCCAGATATAGTTATCCCACCATTTTAACTGACGGTCTACGTAGTCAACATCGGTACGACGAGTTGTTAAGTTTGAGTAAACGTTAGTCATAGAGATTACTGCGGTATCTGCAGCAATTTTACGAGAACGGTGAACGTCTATACTTTGAATAGCGTTGAATCCGTACATATTGTCCCAAAACTTGTACTTACCAAAGTAATCACCTTCATGGATAATAAACATCTGGAACCCTGGGAATGCACGAAGCATTCTTCCACGTTGGTCATGGTATCTTAAGTCGTAGAACATTTCTTCATACAATACGCGTGGATCAACATCATTATACAAACGAAGGTCTGTAGATGCTGTTGAGGATTCAGCTGTCTTATCAACATCATGAATTGTTTCGTAAAGCTTAGCGCCTTTTTCATAGATTTTTTGTGAATACTCGTATCCATTCTTATCTTTCTTGTCACCTGCGAATTTGTCAGTTAATTTATCGGTTGCTTTTCCAAGTGCACCAAACGTACCAAGGTTCCCTGGATTATATTTCCCAAGAAAGTCTATACTTTTTTCAACCCATCCATCTGTCTTATTTAATTCATATAGCATTTTTAAATGCTTCTCATAAATCGAGTACAGTGATTGTTTGTCCAGGGTTTCTAGATGCTTTTTCATGACCTTCTTGATATTTTTCTTATCAGAATCAACTTTTAAATCATTCGCTTTTAATACTGATAAGTCGTAGTATTCAAGCTCTAAGAGTTGATCAACATAGTCATCTTTGTTTCCATCACCCATCGTAATGCCCTCATCTAGAGTTAATCCGGCATATCCTTTATAGACATCCTTATTGTAACCGCTAAACGTATTAAATGGCTTAGTCGCATAATGGTTGAAACGGCTCATAACGCCGCTTGCAAAACTATTGTCTTCGATATCCTTAGAAAATTTAATTTTAGCATCCGGTTTTTCATATAGGGCGAACATTCCATCCCAAGGGCGACAATAAGATTCATAGTTTTCACGATCCTTATCTAACTTATCCAGCTTCTCGTAGTGTTCCGCAAGTTGTTTAACTGCTGTCTGTAAATTGTATCTCCAGTTGTACATTAAGCGTTTTACTTCATCAACCTTCATATCAGCTGAAGAAACATCTACTTGCGCTAATCCTACACGTCCTGCTTTACTAACATTAGGTTTTGTCCCTTTGAAATGCTGCCACTGACTTGTCTTATCAAGGAATGCTTTCAGAAGTGTCATGAATCGTTCTTTTGTGATTTTTGATTCTGTTTTAGCGAAGTCCATATGATCCATACCATTTGGTTGCTTAGGCTCTTTAATGACTTCTTTCTTGATTAAATCACCAATCGCAGTAGTATCTGGGCCTCTCATTTTACTTCTTCTTACTTTGAAACTTGCATAATAAATATCTTCTGCAGGTTGATAAGATACTACCTTTTTAGTTTTGTCCGCCTCTTTTAAATCCCCGCGACATTCTTCAATGAAATCAGGAGCTGAATAATATTTCTTAAAGTACTTATCAACTAGACTATTAAGCTCTTGATAGATAAGTGCTTCATCCCCACCAGGTTTTTGAGATAATGTACCGTAATCATTTCCTCCATCAGGGAAGAGTGTTTTCCATTCTTCCATAGTCGGGAAAGTTTCATAAGCAAATTTATCATCTTTTTTATCTGTTAAAAACTTTTGAACGTCTGCATTCTTTACTGCTGCAGCACCGCCTTGGTCAGCCATAACAGGTCCTGCTGATGTATTTGGAGCGTCCGATTTCTTAGCTTCTTCCTGTTTACCCCAACTAAAATTCCAGCCAAGAGGACCTACACCTTCAGTTTTTTCTAACTTTTTAAGTTTGTCCCAATCTGCCTCAGTTGTATCAAACAGTTTTTCTGCTTTGTTACTTGTGAAAGCAGCTACACCTGTAGCATCAAACATGTTCAGTTGATGGTTTCCAAGGTATGACTCTTCAATTAACTGTCTTAACGTATTACCTGTAGAGAAATAGAAGTCTGGGTCAAGATATGTTCCATTTGTTATGTTCGGATATTCTTTTACACCTGCATCAATCTCTGGTAATACTGCATTAATTTGAGCGTAAGTAGGAAGTTCCATGTCAGGATAAACTTCTAGCTTGTGAAGTCTAGCTTCAATCATACGGTCATTCATAAATGCTGTCTTGTTAATCTTTAGCTTCTCAAGATCCATTTGTTTACTGTTACCAGGTAATGCAGTTAATTCTTCACGTTGACGCTGTGTTTTATCGAACCCAATACCTTGTAACATGATTTGGTATCTTCCTGGGAAGTTAGGAACTGTATTAACAGAAATACTTTCAAACATTACATATCGAATACCAAACAATTGAGAAAGATCATTTTCAATACCGATATATCCATTTGTAATACCTTGATTAAATTTCTTAGCGTATTGATCAGAAGTAGCAATAAGGTTGTTGAAATCCCTCGCACCATCTTCATCTACTTCCAAGAGTAAATCAATGTATGGATCTCCACCACCCATGTATTGTAGAGTTGCAGCTTCACTAGACTGAACATGAGATATGCTAAACTCATTTGAGAAACGAGCATTAATAGAGATTGGGATAACCTTACCAGAAATCGGGTATTCTCTCATTGGAATCATTCGCTCACTCGCTTCAATAACTCTCATATACTCATCAAATTCGTCTTTGTATTTAGCTAATTCATCTTCCATTTTCTTTGCGCCGCCTGCAATTTCTCTAAGTGTTTTTATTGCATCGTCACTAGCAGGGATACGGAATTTATCTTTTTCATAATACTTCTTGAATTTGTTTTCAAGAATTTTTTGGCTTTCTGCATCTTTAAGCTTCTTCAAGATGATAAGACCTTGTGTTTCTTTCCCCTTGTATGGCTCTTTTGAATAATCTACCGGAGGATCTTCATCATAATAATTAAGCCCCGCAGATAAACCTGACCATTCAAATCGAATCTTAAAGTACATGCGAGAATGGTATGGAATAAAGATTTCATGATTAACAAGAGAAACAAACGAACCTTTGTATTTGCCATCATAAATCGTAGAAAATATTTCTGCTCCTTCACGTAAAATATTTTCTGCTTCTTCCGTTTTCATTTTGTATTTCTTTTTGAGTTCGTTAACCATGTACCAATAGTTAGTATCACCAAACCCCATTCGAAGATCATCAATAATTGTTTTTTCATTAGGTTTAGAATCCTTATAACGGTCGTATTGATCTAAGATTTCTTTAACAACAGAAGCATCTTCTTTTTTATTTTTGTACCCCTCATCCTTTGTCTCTAATTCGATTTTTCTTAATTCTGGAGAATCTGCATTCTTCATGTAATTGATAGCGTCTCTTCGAGCTGTAAGGAATGACTCATCAGCAAGAGTAAATTTGATATCACTTTTAAGCTGACCTTCTAATCCTTTGAAGTAACGGTACTTATCTCCGCGAGGTGCTAGGGATTGGTTGTAATACCATCTTAGCATTGGATAGTTTACAGAATCGCCGAGTGTACTTTTATCCATCAAGTATGCTTCTGAATTAAATTCAATAAGCGTTAATTTGGCAGTTAAGGACTCTGGAAAATTAGGGACTGTTGTTACTTCGATATTCATTAAAGCTACATCACGAATACCTAACACATCATTAATGTAGTAGTTATCAATAGGAAGAAACGGTGCTTTAGCGAATTGTGCAAGTAGTGGTCTAAGTCCATCCACATAAAAATACTTAGCTTCTTCTCCTTTTCCGTATTCTTTCTTCCAAGGGTATTTCTTACCGTTAATTGATTCTAAATCGTGGAAATAAAGATCCATGCTTAACGTAGTAAGTGTTTGACCGCGGTTAACTAATACAGAGGATTTTGTACGAAGTGTTTTTATTTTGGAGATGTTCGAAGTTTTGTTTACATCAATAGCAGTAGGTGGAATTGTAAGAATTACATCCCCAATCCTAACTTTGGAATGTCTTTTTAAATCTTCGACTGAATTTATACCTTCTGCAAAAATCGACACCCTATCGTCATAAGGGCTAAAAAAGTCTAAAGCGTTGTGTGCAGGAGTTGTTGTTCCTTTTATGTTTGTCGTTTCAGGATTGATATCTTCATCGTAGGGTTCGTCACTACCAATATCCGGAGTACTCTCTTCATCATTTGCACCTGTTGAAGGAGAACCAACACCTGTGTCATATGCTTTTAATCCTAATTCAACAATCCAGTTTAAAGGATTAAGAACCGTTAAAGTATTTGCATGCTCAAATGGGAAAAGACCAAGAGGAACTTGAGGAAACTTCTTAGATTTTGTTACTAAAAGAGATTTGTTTACGTGTACAAATTTATTATCATTTTTGTTAATGATCTTATCGAAAACAATATCAGCACTTTTTTCATTCGTTGCATAAACATCTGCTATGTAACGACCATAACCATTGTCTTGCTTAGGTGCCTCTCCATGTTTATTACGATCAAAATGCACAATCACAAGTGGCTTTTGGTTGTCTTTCCAACCTAAAGTTTCTTTGTTGAACGTATGCGCTTCTTCTCCTACCTCATACATGTCCTGCATTGTAACACCATACGTTTTCCCAAACTTAGTATTTTTAGGGTCTTTGTATGATTCTTCTCCAGGCTGAAGTGTTTCTGGTGTGTCTACACCGTTATATCTAATTGTAATTGTTTGTTCTTTATTTAACTTAGAAGATAAGAAGTCGGATAGCTTTACCAATTTAACATCAATTGTATCACCATCTGTAACTTTCTCTACTCTTCCGATTGCAATGTAATCCGAAGTCTCAACTTGTTCTTTGTGCTCTTCCATCACACTAAAGAATTCACTGTTTTCTTCTTCTGGTTTTTGTTGCGCTATTTCTAATGGGTTACCAAGTACTTCTTTTTCGTAGTAGAATTTAGCACTTGATAAGAGTCTGTGAGAATTGTAGCCACAATCTAAATAGATAATTTGGTTACGCATCTTAGTGACTTCCATCTCTCTATTATCCGCTATCGAATAAAAACTAATGTCTACAGGATAACGAGATACTTTCTTTTCCACTTCTGCAAGGAACATATTGAATCTTGGGCTAGTAGCCACGTTTCCTTTGTTCCCTACATTAATGAATGTGTAGTTCGGATTTATGTATATACCAACACGCCAAGGCGCATCTTTTCTAACTCTAGTTAGAGAGGTAATTAATATTTTCTCTTTCATTCCGGTCACCTCTTTTGTTGTAGTAAAACAAAAAGAGCTAACAAAACGTTAACTCTCATTTGTCTATTAATATGCATAACCCTTATTCATTGCATTTGCAACTGCGCCCTCTAACCACTTGTTATCTATGTTTCTCGAATTATCATTTACGTTCACATTCGTGCTCATTTTGACATTCGACATAGCCATGATTTCATTGTTTAGCATAGCTGCTAGGTCATTATGATTCATTCTCTTAGCAGCCGAAGCCTTAACAGAGATATTGATATATTCACCGTTCTGGTTAGGTGTTACACGCGCTGTAGGAGCTCCTAAAGTTTCTGGAGCAACTGGTGCCATTTCTTGCAGGCCTTCTGGTGTAGGTGCGCCTTTCATAAGAGCATTTGTTGCCCATAATGCACCGAATCCAAGTAGTCCAACTCCTGCAAAACTTGCTGCACTTCCACTAAATGCTTTCTTACCAGCAGTTGCAATATCTGAAAGCGACTCATTCATTTCATCTCTCATTGTACGATGAAGCGGCATTGCTTCATTTGACATGATTTTTGGCTCAACAGCTTTTCTTTCTCCCATGATTTCAACAGAACTAACTGCATCATCCAAACGATCTTCAATGTTTGCGTATCTACGTTCATGAATTCGTTGAACAGATTTCTCGAAGAATTCCTGATGTTTAGCCATTCTCGCATTGCCGTACTCTTTTGCAATGTTCGAGATTTCAGTTACAGCATCCATACCAGGGATGTGTTCACCTGTTTTAACCATGTTGGAGAAGTTATGGAATCCAATACCTTGAGAAGCAGCTACAAGTAAACTTGATTGTCGGTATCCTTGAACACCCATTTCACTGTAAACCTCTTCTGCCCCACCTAAGATTTGAAGAGATTTCTTAACGAACTCTTGATTTGATCCTTTGTAGACTTCACCTTTTCCTATTTCTAAGAATGGCTTGTTCTTAAATAGACCACGATCAACTAGGTCAGCTGCAGCTAAATCATAATCCAATCCGTTACTAGGATTATTAATTTTATCAATCATGCTGTAAAGGTCGCCCATTACTTCTTCTGCAGTTTGGTTTGAACCTTCTACTTTCTTAGCCGAGATAGACTTCTGAGAGTATTCACGAAGGAACTCATCCACCATTGCAGTTTCTCGCACGTAATCGTCCCTAGAGTATTTCATTACCCCTTCTGCTTCATTAAATAGCTTGTATTTTGTTTCCGCCATCGTCATAAACGCTGCAGACATTCTCATACGTGTATTATCTACGCTACCAATTGTAGAAGAAGTTGCACGAGCTAAGATTGATTTCTCGTGTTCAGCTTTACCTAGTCCGAATTCACCATTCTTAACTGTTCCCCAGTCATCGTACACACCTGTACTTTGAAGTGATTTACGAATTTTTTCATGTGCTTCAGCACCATGTAAGTTGCCGAGAGTAAGATTTTTAGTACTATTACCTGAGAAGAACGCTTCAGAAGCAGCAACTACATCTTTATGAGTTGCATCTAAACCAGTAGCACTTGAGACGCTTGTACGGAAGTCTTTTTCCATACTGTTCATGATTACATCAGCAGCTAATTGGTTCTTCGCTTTATCAGAATTATGTAGCTTAGTGATGTCATTCAATACTGCACTTCTTTGTTTCTCATCATCTATTCCATAATGAGTTAAGAATACCGCTAAGTTATCTCCATCGAAGTCACCTGAAATACGTTCAGCCATACCACGTAATCCGACTACTTGCCCTTCACCAACAGCATCACTGATTTTCAACTTAAGAGCTTGAGTCGTACCAACGTCAATCGATGGATAACGAATAGTAGTTGAGAACACATCGTTTTTGTTCCAGTTTCTCATAACATACTCTGTCATGTCCTCTGGTTTGATTTTCGTCGTATCTGCACCCCAAGATTTCGCAATGTTTTCAGCTTTGTCTCCAATTAAATTACGAACATCTTTCTCGTTCATGTAGACTTCGCCTTCTTTAGCGATACCGTTGTTTACCCACTTTTCGCCCTCTTTCTGATAAGCAAGAGCTGGGTTAACGCCTCCAAATTGGTATTGAGAAGACATCGGAAGTCTTCTTGCCATGATCTTAGCCATACCTTCTTTTGAAGTTGAATCACCAAGAGTTGTAGTCAAGTTAGCTATCTCTCTGTTTATTTCTGTTTCCAGAACTCCACGTCGTTTAGCTACATCCTCTACAGAAAACTTATCTGTTGTAAATAAGCCGTTATACTCTTCTGTTTTTCTCGCAATAGAAGCGTAGTGACCTTTTAGTGTATCAAGGAACTCTGTTTTCTCAACATAGTTAACATCACTAGGTAGCTTCATTGAATTGATATCCAGAAGAGGAATGTGTTGGTTCGCTGCGAACTCCGGAAGTTTTAAGTACGCTGTTCCTTTTGTGCTAAGTAAGTGTTCTTGAATCTTCTTACCTTTGCCACCAGACTCTAAATTAAACTCCGTTGCTCCGGCATTAATGATAGTTTTATTGTAATCACCAACAGTGAATGTTTGACTATGACCAGACTTTTGGGGAATTGCTTCAAACGAATCCTTACTTACATGAAGTACTCCATCTTTCATCTGTGCATTTACATCAGTCATTAACCCCATACCATCAGAAGTGTAATCAATAACTACATCTCCTGCTTTAGGAGTCCAACCGTTATCATAGTTACCAGCAACTTTAACCATTTCATTAAACACTTTTTGTTGTGCTTTAATTTCTGGTGAAGTTTGAGAACCATAAACCATATCACGCATGAAGTTAGCATGTGCAGAAGATTCTCCTGGTTTATATATACCTGTTCGAGTGTAAGAACGATCTAACATGTCTATCTCTTTAACAGTTATCTTACCGCGGTCAATTCCACCCTGACGATTCCAAACATCATGGGCCATTGTAATATCGGCGAATACTTCACGATTTAGTCCTAATTCACTCATCCACTTAGCTGAAAGTTTTTCACGGCCTTTTTGATCCAACTGTTTTCCGTCTAAACCAAAGTTGGAATCTACAACGTATTGACCATTTTGGTTAGTCGTTTTAATACCAAGCATTTGCTCAACGTCTTTGTAGAATGAAGACAATGCTTTATCTTCTGAACCATAACCGGTGATTTTCTTTTCAACTGTACCGCCGAATTGTTGACGAATCTGAGTATCGTAACCACGAATTAATGCAGGTAGGTCAGTAGCACCTTTCTTTTCTCCTAGATGAGAAATTACTTGTTCTACTCCGTCTACGCCATATAAATCACTCATAATTTCTCCAAGCATAGGAGTCATCGTAGCACGGAAACCACCTTCAGTTACGGCTTTAAAACCATGACCTGTTTTACGTTGTCTACCTAATACAAGTGATCTCTTATCAATGTCATCTGCGTTGAATCCAAGGATAGATACCTTATCACCTTTCTTAAAACGTTTTTCATCAACAATCTCGTTTTTGATGTTGTTAATTTCATATTTTCCAAGAGTAAGATGATTTTTCTCATTAAACATTGAATTAATATCAACTTCTAGTGGTTTATCAAAAGTGATTCCTTTCTCTTTCCACAAACCATTACCAAGCCCTTGTTTCTCTGCTTCTTTTTCAATGGCTGTTTCAATGGAGTTGTTGAACATTACTTTCTCAGCGTTCATGTTAATACGAACTTCATCCATTCCATCAAAAGCTTTCATTAGTCTATGATCCATGAATGCTAAACCTTCACTTGTAGAAAGCATACCCATATCTAAAGACTTCTTCATTTGTCTTGCTTCAACAGGAGAGATTTGATTTTTAGCTTGCGCTTTATCAATCATGCTTTTGTATTCACTGATTTTGTTAGCATCTTTTAGCTTTAATGCAATTTCTTCATCCGTCATATAACCTGTTTGCATTGTAATACCGCGGACTTCATTTGCATCATCCAGTGCTTTAAATGCAGCAGATGAAATAAAGCTATTTTTTGTACGGAAGGATTGGTCTTTACCAGATCCGCGTAATACTCTTGAAGCAACTTCTTGGTCTACTTTTCGGTAGTTGATTGTCTTATGTGGATTCTCTACTGAATCAGCATAGTAATTACCTAGTGCCATATAAGTACGAGCATCTGTATTTGCAGTACCAACAAAACCTTTTGAAGCAGAACGGTTATTGATACCAAACATACTTCCTTTTAATCCAGAAGTACCATTTGCGAAATCAAGAAGTCCCCCTGCAGTAGCGTAACCTTTTGCTCTTTGTCCCATTGCTTCAAAGAATGTGATTCCTTTTTCTTTTGCATTTTGGGCAATAACATCAGCAGAAGTGTTCAACCCTAATCTTTTTTGATTTGCTTTATACCAAGCTTCTGCATACCCTGTGATATCCCATTTACTTGAACGAACTTCACCACTAATAGCTGATTTAATATCAAACATTTCTTTGTCGTCGAAATGTAACTTTCGACTTGCATCAGTAGGAACAGGATCTACTTGTCTTCCAACACGATAACGAAGTCCTTGTCTGATTTGAACAAATGCATTCTTATTTCCAGTACCCTCAGCAATTTCAGCTAGTTCTTTTGCTTTCTTAGAATAATCAAGAATCATATTAAGAGCATCTGTAACTGATGTACTATGATAAGCTCCTTTTGTACCAATACCAGAGCGAATAACAGAAGCTTTTCGGTTTCCACCATATTTCACCTTCATGTCTTTATCGAAGGATGGAAGTTCAATAGTCGCTAATCTAGGGTTACGAACTAGTTCTTCATATGTCTTTACTTCACTTAAATCCATACCGCTCTTTTTATCAGCTAAGATAAGCAATGGATTTCCGCCGTCCATGAATCGAATTTGAGTATTAAAGTCATTGCTATAAGACGATAAAATCTTACCAACAAGATCCTCATACTTAGCAGCCATACCACTTGCTTTACTAATTGTGTCTGCATCGTTCATTCCATGTGTGCCGAAGTTCTTCTCAAATAATCTCTTAATGCGGCTATCCTGCTCTCTTAAGAATCCTTTTAGTGGGCTATTACCATTTAATATGTCCTTAGCATTTTTGTATGAACGAGCATTCTCAATGCTTTCATGCATAACATCTGGTAGGTTCTTCATTAACCCTTTGATTGCAGTTGTTCGGTTATCCGTCATTTGATTAGTTACTTCACGAACGAAATTGTCTGTCCCCATATTTTCTACCTTGTCACGAACAAGATTAGACATTTCAGTAAGAGCTGTTTCGATTTTATTACCCGACATAACTTCCTGCTTCATCTGACCGATAAGATATTTCACATCGTTAGAAGCTTTACCTTCTGGTGAAAGTTTGAAGTTGTTAATGATAATATCCTGTAATTCATCAATACGAGCCATCTTGTATGACTTCTCAGGATTTCCAATGCGATCTCCTCTTCTTCTTCCGTTAATGTAAGAACGGAAAGAACCTTTGATTGAGTTCGTATCTTTTGCATTGAAAATTGTTTTATCTTCTTCTCCAAAAGCAAAATCGAAAAATCTATTTCCTTTAGCAGTTACATGGGCTTTGTTATCACCTTGTTCATCTAACTTGTTTTTAATGTGTCGCAGAGCAATTGACTTCTGTTCGTCGCTTAATCCTGAAGCTTTTAGAGTACTCATAGCTGTTCCCCATACATCTCTTTCCCCTTCTAGTCGTGCGACCATATGAGGGAACTTCATAGCTAGTTCTTCTGTTCCTCCATTTTTAACAACGTGTGATTTCCAGTCAAAACCTTCTCCTACACTACCTGCTTTATCTAGATAGTTGTAGTATTCATTCATCTTCTTCCATCCGTTATTGTCGAACATTCTTTCATATTCACGGAAGGAAGCGTCATGTTTTACTTTTAAGTCACGCAGGCTTTTAGAAATTGCATCATCCATTGGCATGAAAGAACCATGAATTTGTTGTGCTAGTCCTTCTTGAGTTTCAGACATTAATAAGATGCTTTTACCCTTTATATCTTTAGAATCAAGTCTTGCACCGAATCCTTTCTTCTTTGTTCCTGGTAGTGCTACATCTTGTAAGAATTCTTTAATTGTAAAATTCTCATTTGAAGGAAGAGATGTATTTAAGTTCGCCCATCGAGGACTCATCTTTCCATCTCCATCAACTGTCCCTACAAGATTGTACTTGTGTTTCTCTTTGTCAAAATAACCACTTTGATAAGAGAATACGTCTTGTCCTGCTTTTAGGATTTCTGTTTTTAATGTAGAAGGATTAAGGGCGTAAGCTGGAGATTTCTTTGCTTCTTGAATGAATGATTTGATTTTATTGTGGGTGAATCCTGCAATTTCAATATTCGCTTGAATATCGTCTTTTGCTAAGTGATATAAATATGAAGATTGATTTGCTTTAATCTTTTTCTTACTTAATAAAGATTGGTGGATATGTTCTTGTCGTAAACTTGAACCTGTTAATGAATAAGGATCTTTAGCAGTAGCAGAATATCCGTGATAAAAATCTAATGAATCCTTTGCTACACTTCTAAAGAACTCTTTTGTACTTTTATTTCCTGCAGCACCAATAATAGCTGGTAAGTCATAGTGGTGAATGTTGTATCCACCTAACTTTGAATTCGTAGATTTGATATGATTCTGGAAAATAGATAGTGCATCTTCAACCTTTGTTCCTTTATGGTACAAGTTGTTAAGACCTCTCTCGATTTCCTCTATTGTATTTCTTGTAAAAGCTGTACCTGCAGAAGGAACACGAGAATGTCCCAATAATGACATGTAAGCTTTACCGTTACTTGTAGCACTCTTGAATTTATTTGCATCAGAATACTTGGCTAAGTCTAATAATGTACGGTGCATATCCTGTGAAACTGCCATCATCGGATTTTGTTTTAATCTATTGATTTGTTGCTTTAAGCGAGCATATTCATCTTTTCCTGGAGCAACTGCCATCGATACGATAGAGCCTTTATTCTTAACAAAGTCTTTCCCGTTGAACTTAGTTCCACCAAAAGATAACTCAGTCATAGCAAATAGATCTAGACCTTTATTGCTTCTCATGTGTTCAGGTGTACCGATTGCTTCTATATCAAAGAACAATACGTTGTCGTTACCTTTTAAATTCATAAAAGGATTTAATGCTTGTTGGGCATTAACATTAAAACTATTTGGAGTACGAGCCGACTCCCAAATACCTAATGAACTAATACGATTGTCTTTTGTTAATTCGTTATATGTTTGAGCTATTGCGCTTTGTCTATATTCAGCAGCTGTACGTTCTGCTGCGTTCTCCATTTTAATCTTGCTTGAACCATCAGCAGATTCATAAGCAGGTGTTAGTGCTCTGTTTTTTATAGGTACTCTTTCGATTCCTTCCATAATACCCTCCTAATAAATAACGGCGCCCGTCTAAAAAGACTGAACGCCGCTTAATGTATTTTAGAATAATGAGGAATGTATCCCTGCATTAAGATTATCTAAAATTTCATTTTGCATATCTTTCATGATGTCGATGGAAGTATTAATTCCACCTGGTCCCTCTCCATAAGAAGTTGTTAATTGGACATCTACATCTGACAATCCCATTCCTGATAACACCTCACGCAAGCGACCTGTATCGATCAAACTACTTAAAGAGTGTATTGGTATTGCTTTTTCTCCTGATTTTTCCGCTCTAGCTTGGTCTTTGCTCCAATAACCAGAAGTAGTTGGATTTACACCTTGCTTTTTCATAACCTTGATTTTTATATCATCAAGATTAGTACCTGCGTTCCATCCGGACCAATTTTCACTCGGTAGATAATGACTATCGAAGTAATCTTCAATATCTTCTTGTTTATCTACCTTAAGCCCCCAACTACCTTGTAAAATTCTTTTAATGTCCTCAGGAACATATTTTAGAATCTCTTGACGCTCTTTACTGCTAGTCGTCTCAAGGAATCGAGGAATGTATTCTCGCTCTTTTGGTGTTAAGGCTCTCATTAACGATGTTCTATCAGAGGCTCCAGTTTCACCCATGCTATACAGAGTACCTTCATACTCTTGTCGATACTTAATAGCTAAAGATGTGTACTTCCCTGCTTGATAGGCTTCTTTTGCAGATGAAATATCTTCTATTTCGCCAGAGAGTTCATGAATTTGTGATTTAACGGCTTCGGTGTCACCATAACCCATTTTTTTAGCCCACGACAATGTTTTCTTCTTGTCTGTTAGGTAACGTTTTAAGCCTTTGTTTTTTCGTCCTTTTTCTGCTGCAGCATCAAAGAATTCTTCTACATCTACGCCCTCTTCACTTTTAGCAAGTTGGCTAGCTTTCTCGTAAAGACCACGATACTTAACGTATTTTAAACGGTCAAAATACTGATTAATTTCTCGTTCATCTTCACGTTCTTGAGGAATCCAAACATTGTCTAAGCCCGGAAGAACTCTTCCTGCTCCTTCATCTAGTACACGAAGAGTAGAAAGTCCGGCACCGATAGCAAATCCAGCGACACGTCCTAATCCTTTAGCTTTTGTTGTCTTGCCCCAAAGGTGACCAATAGCTGCCATTTCTGCACCCGCAATAAGTGGGTTTTGAGAAGCAACTGTATTTACCATTGGTTTAATCCAGCCTTCATATGGCTGTGTCCAAGGTCTCCAGTCTGAACCGTATACTTGATCTCTCTTATAACTTTCAATCGGTGTACGTACCTGTAAGAACTTATCAGCTAGGATTCCGACGAAAGGTATTTTAGGGAGAATATCATGCGTTAACATCTCAGTATACTTACCGACAGTTACCATGTCATTTGAATAGAGAGCTCTTGTAGAAGTTGGGCTGCCATCATCTTTAATCTGAACTGGATTCTTCCAAGTTCGGTTTGCGATAAGAGCATTTAATGACTGGCCTTTGTTCGTCTCAAACCAGAAACGACCTTCTTCATTTTGGTTCGTGTATACAACAGCATCCATTGAGCCATAAGTATCATTATTCATTCGCGCAACAGGATCGTCAGCAATACCAATCTTAACTTTTGCACCAACTTTTAAATACTGTCCCATCCAATCAATTACATCTTGGTTATCTTTTTGTGTTAATTTGATACCAGCTAATTTAATTGGAGCATCGAACTCTCGAACCATGAACGTATTTGCATCGATAACTTTAGAGATTGTTACATTCTTCTCTTGGATATCAGCATTTGAAAACTTCTTATCGTACCAGTGATAAGTGTCCTGTTTGTCATGGACTTGCTTAGTAATCTCATCAAACTCTTTATCCATATCTTCTGTAAGACCACCAGATTGACGTAATAATGAGACTTGATGTTTAGCTACCTTATACTGTTCACTATCAGGATCAACATCTGCTAAGATACGGAAGCGGTCAAATACACCGTAGTCTGCAAATTCACCAGAACCTGTTCCGTCCGGATGAAGCTTGTAAAGAGTTTCATATGCTTTACCAGGAAGCCTTATTTCACCCTTCTGTATTTTCGTATATGGATCACCGTGTAAGAAATCCGTCGATGAGCCTATACCCGGCAACCATTCAGGCATTGTATTTCGAATTGGAGAATAGTAATCTTTGTTAGGGTCACGAGGAACATAACGACGACCAATCTCCGATAGCGCACCACCGGCACCACCAAGGTTCATATCCCAAAAAGCACGACTTGGAGAAGTCATTAATGTTGATGGAGCAAGTGTTGTTCCACGCCATGACTCTTCATATCCAATTCCTGTTTTCGTTAAGAAACCGTAGATACCACCTAACTCAGATGCACTATAGAATCCGTCTTTCAGTAAACCTGTTAAGTTATCAAGTTGACCAATACTATCAAGATCTTGAGGGATTCCCATATTTCTAAGTTTCATTAAGCTATTAACTGTTCCAGCTTCTACACCATCACCCATTTGAGCAAGTGCATAGTTTTGTTCAGCTAAAATGTTTTGGGCTCTTGTAGCACCACTCATACCTCTACCAATAATACTTCCACCAACTGCTGTTCCACCTGAGCCGCCTATATCACCTACAGGGCCTCCTACGCCGCCACCAGCAACGTTTGTTTTATAAGCAGGTGTAATTCCATTACCGTAGTTAACAATACCAGCATCAGCGCCATAGTTAGCTGCTGAACCACCAAAGTAATCGCCTGTTCCTTGATCCGCATACATATTGTATTGAGTGACTGCACCTGTCCCAGAAATACCTACATAAGAACCATCCTTAACTGGACTGTACTTATCTTGGATATACTGGTTGATAGAAGAAATGTATTCTTCATGCGCTTTTTCTAACCCCTTGTGTTCTTTACGAGGTTTTAGGATTCGACCAACTGTACCATCAACAAGATTACCGACGATAGGAATGTTTTGTAGTTCACTAAAACCACCAGTGATTGCATACGGTCTGTCTAATTCATGTTTATTTTCATAATGATAAGGGTCTGTTAAGAAGTGCTTAATAGGAGCAAATGGATGAGTTAATGTAGGCATCCAGTTATTCGCCCAATATTCACTTTCACTACCATACATAGTGTCTGTGAATTTATAATCAGACTTTAATTTACGATACCAGTTGGCTTCAAAGTGGTCGATTCCTCCACCAGCCCAAGGAGAAGGAGAACCAACTCCCCAGTATCTATTTTTACGAATTGCATCTTCACCAGATTCATAGTACTCTCTAGTGTCTTCACCGCTACGGAAATCACTAAACATACCGAATGTTAAGAAGTCTAATTGCTTAACTCCCAACCATTCTCCTACTTGGTCAGCACCTGCATTTTTAAATACATTTGCCCAAGGACGTAATGCCTTATTAATACCAAGTCCTTCTTTAATACTTTGAAGAGTTGTATGAGTATTTACGTATGCATCTGCAGCTGTATCACTAACCGTATCCCCTGTTAATCCATCAAAGTATACAGCTTGTTGGTATGCTGCGTATGGAAGAACAATACGACGTAGGTATTGGTTACCAATAATACTTTGGAAAGAACCTAGATTCTTCTGAGATAAACTTAATCCGAAGTTACCAAGCTGATTATCTAGACGTTCTGCTAATCCATACATAATAGCAGTTGAAGTTGTTACATTTTCTAAAGAATCTCCATTGATGTGTCTTCCTGCTAACATCTCTTTTGAAACTGCTAAACCTTGTTGAACTAATGTTGAAGAAGCGTTTCTTGCATACATTTCTGTATTAATCGCAAGATCCCAACCATCATCAATTGGACCATAGTTTTTTAGGTTGTTTATGTTTAACTCTGATACGATTTCCTTACCAGCTTTACCTAACCCACTTTTACGCATAATGATGAAGTCTGCACCATTAGGAGAAGGCTTTCCTGCTTCTGGAGCCCTACCTGTAATAGGTTGAGCGCGAAGAATACCTTCTTGAAGATCTTGCCCAAAGCCATTTAGACTAACTCCACCGCTTTCAAATACTAGCTTATTATCATCATAACCAACATCACCTTTGTGAATGTTCATTACATCCTCAAGGAATGTCTTCGCTTCACGAGGTCTTGCATCAATGTTATGGATATTGTCATAACCTAGAATGTCAGTTAATGTTTCTAAGTCTTTCGCATTCTTTACATCAGATTCAGATAGAACACCTTTATTTCTTGCATCGATTAAATAGGCAAGAGAACTTCTTTTTCTTGCTCCATTCTTAACGACATCCGGAGCAAAGTCTCCTGCTTCATTATCTAATGCTCTTAAAGCATATTGATGGAATGAGCGTCGAAGTTTTTCCGTTGCAGGAATAAGTGCTGCATCATCACCAAATGTAGGAACCATAAATTCCATTAAAGATGGTAGGTTTTTATCCACTGCAGCTTCCCTTGAGGAGTTAAATCCTTCAGGGTCATTAATGTATTTCTGCGTCCATCTACCTAATTCTTTAACAGATGGATCCTCATAATGTTTTAAAGCATCTCTACCTGATAAATCTTCATTGTATACAGAACGAGTATGAGACTTGTACATTCCAATATTAGACGATTGGTTTTTAAGCTCTTTGTTAAATACAAGGGCTGCATCTTTTACGTAGTCATCATCAGCTAATCTAGCAAAGTCGAAAGCTTCTCCATTTACTTTGATATGGTCAAATAACTTATTTACGTGAGGAGAAAGAACTTCTGTAGCTTCACGAGTAAGGCTTGTTGCGCTCTTATCCATACCAACGCGCATTACATTGTAAACATCACGAATCATATCTGATTGGTTTTCTTTAGAGGTATGTAAATCGTACACTAAACCTCTTAATGCATTTGGCCCATACATTGGATCTGCAAGTTTATCCCATGCTTTTCTGTATGTTTCTGCTCGGCTTTCATTTTCCTGATATCCAACATCGAACAGTTTCTTAACCCATCCACGTTCATCTACAACGTCTTTCTCACTGTAGTTAGTCATGTTTTTATGCATACGTGAGAATGCACCGAATTGTGATGGAGCTAAGTATAGACCTTCATCAACTAAATCCAGTCCACCTGTTTCTGTATAACGAAAAACGTTTCCACCAGTATAGAAATGGTCACTATTCTTTAGAGGATTGCGAATAGCTCCTTCTTGAGTTGTTTTAGCTACCCCATCAAAAGCTTGTTCACCTAAGTTCCTTACAAAACCGTGAACCTGTCCAGCACCTAATACTTGAAGTCCCTCTTTTGCTTGACCAGAACGGAATGCCTGCCAAGGTGTTAAGTCAACTGGGTTAATATTAAGGAACGGAACTTTAACACTTTCTTGGAAGGAATCTATTGCACTAACAGCACCAGACTTTAGATGTCGATTATCTATCATCTCACCTGTTTTTGCATGAGTGTATAAATTCTTATCAAGAATCATATCTTCAAAGTTAAAAGATATTCCCTTTTTACCTAGCAGTGCATTTAAATCGTCATTATGCTTGTTGTTGTCTAAGAATTTTCTTAATTCCTTAGTAACATCAATAGACTTTTCATTTCCTTTTTCATCAATATCATCAACAATTAATCCATATTTACGTTTAGTAGCTACGTCAAACTTCTCAGCATCTTTTAACGTAGTATGATTAAAACCTTTTTTCTTAAATTGAGTACTTAATACATCAGTTTGCTTGAGTGCATCCTGAATGAAACCATAAGCAGAAGCGGTTTCCATCGCTTTCGCTTGAGATAGGATTGAGCCTTTATTTCCTTCAAATACTTTTTTAGTATCCTTATACTGCTCAAGAGTCTGAAGCATTTGTTTCTGAAATGCATTTCGTTGTGATTCATCTTGGAATTTAACCTTATGAGCATACTTTCCATCTTCAAGTTGCTTTATGAAGTCATCAACGTGATCAGCAGGACTATTGAAAATACCTTTATTTTGATTGTGGTAATGGGTAAGAGCGTTAAGAATCTTGTCCCCACCATTGTTTTTAATAGAGGATTGTTTTCGTAGGTTTTCAAGGATTTTATTTTGACGGAATGATTGAGTAGCAGCATATTCAAACTTATTCAGACCACCCATGTTTCTTTTGTGGAATTCTTTATAGTAACGACTAACGAATTCTGTATTGTTTTGACCTGGGCGATTCGTAAGCATCTGTCTCTTCTTGATACTGTTACGGACAGAAGCTTCGAAGTTTTTATGCATTTTCTCTTGTATATTACTATCGAACCCACCGCGTAATGTCCTAATAACAGATGGGTTGTCACCAAGAGCGTCTGATATTCCTTTCATAAATACCTTAGCATCGGATAAAGCACTGTATGCATGTCCATCCTTACTTAATACCCTACTTCCAGTGACCGCTGCATTACTAGATAACTCAGACATAGCTTTACCTATCATTGCTCGGTTACGGTAAGCCATTACTCCTCCACCGATAAGGGAACCTGTTTTTGCTATATTACTTAGCAGATGACTCTTCTCTTTCTCTTCACCCGTATAGCGTTTATCAGCCATACTTACTCACCACCTTACTGTTGCTGTTGTTGCATATCTGCTTCATTCACTAATTGTAATCCACGTAGATTTTCTAGTAACCATTTAGCTTTAACATAATACTCTGCTGTTTTAGCCATTGGCCATGATTCTATTTCGCTTAATGGGATATCTTGAAATGCTTCTTTTATGACTAATGGAAGTTGATTTTCTGAATCCTCCATATGTTTTTCCCATCTAGCTATCATGATCTTAACTTTTTGTGCCTTTGTATATCCTGATTCTTCTAAAATAGAACGACAAAGAACTTCTGGTACACCTGCAAAAATATCTAGCGAATAATCTTCAATAATCGGTTCAATAACACAAGTTTTACAGATATATTCCGTTCGCTCATAGTCATCGTTGTATACTTCCTGTGCAATCTTTAGTTCTTCTTTGCTTAATGCACGGAAGAAAAATAGTACATCGCTTATTTCTTGCATGTAGATATGTCCGTGTTCCTCATGCCAAACACGCAATTGTTCTTTGAAGTATACTTCTTCTTCATATGTTTCAAATTCAATAGGTAGTTCTTCTACCTTGTCATTCAATAAATTAGGATCGATTAACATGTTATTTCCTCCCTACAATAAAAATAGGAGGCGATATTACGCCTCCTTAGCTGTTAGCTTAAGCGCATTGCGCCTGTTTTAGCTGCGAATCCTGACTTCTCTAATACTAATTCGTGTAATAGTGTCGGAATACCAGCTTTACCATTTGTCATTTGCATGAAACCATAGTTAGCAGGGAAAAGAACTGCTTTCTCACAGATACGTTCTTCTTTATAGAAGTTATCTGCATTTGGAATTTTAGCAACATCTTTATACTCTTTACGCTTAATTGGTCGCCATACAAAAATGTTTTCATCATCGAATTCAGTCAAGTATACTTCTCCTGCATACATAGACTTCCATTTTTCTAGTTCGTTATAAGTTGGACCACCTGGGAAGATTTCTTGCTCCGCTTTTGAAACATCATCTTCATCAAATTTGTCTCCTACTTTAACAACCGGAGTTTCTTCTTGCGTATCTTCTGTAAAAACTTCTTCTTTTTCAACACGTTTTGCCATTGTGTTTCCTCCTCTTTCTCTCATAAATATAAAAGATTTAAAGGTTACTATAATCTTGTTATGTAAACCTTGTAATTAACCTAGTACGCTTTTTGTACATTTCCTGAGATATCTTTTGCAATGAAAGTATATACTTCAGAAATAGGGTTTCCAGATGGATCAACTCTTTGTGAAACACCTGTTAGTTGTACCCCGACGATTGTTTGAGCGGTCTTATAGCTCCCTGCTCCTCTAACAGCACAAGGATTATTCCCATAAGTTAATAAGATGTTGAAACCATGCTCCTTTAAAGCTTTGTTCTTTGCATTTTCATTTGTGCTATAAAAGAATGTATCGGTTTTACGACTATCTATTAGCTTAGAAGAGTTAGAGTTTGTTCCCCACAGTGCATTTTCATAGTCATCTGCTAAGGCCTGAAAGTTATCTATTAGATCTTCAACCTTGGTGTTTTTATGGGCACTCTGTCCACCATCGCCGTTAAATTCTGCTAGGTTAAACCACTCTTGTTCGTCTGTCATTTCAGAACTTAAACTATTAAGTACGGTTTGTAAATAACCAGCTTCTTTGAAGTTAATAGAAAAAGAACCTTGAACAAAACGATTCCCTCTAGCTACCTTATCCCACGTATATGAAGCAAATCCGTAGATTGGTGCTAATTGCTCTTGCATTGTCCATTCAATCTCTACAATTTCATCTATCCAGTTGTCTCCGAAATAGATTCTAATATCTGTTCCTGAGTAATAATTCGCATAACCCTTTTTAGATTGACCTGTTGGTGTGTAAGCTCCATCACTCATACTTCTTACCACCCTTCATCAAAAACATCTGGTTTCATTGTGTCGATATCTAAAGCAATGAACTCCATTGTGTTTTCTGTAATCATGTCTTCTACTGACATTGTTTGTCCTTCTGAAATAAGATACACTCCATAGATTACTAATCTTGAAGACTGGCCATACTCATTCATAAAGTTGATTGTTATATCGAATGGTGGAAGCTCATCACTCTTATTAATAGGACAATTGCCCGAATTGCTATTATGGTCTCTCATAATTTCATATAAAACGTGACGGTCAAATACAGTAAAGATTAGACTTCCTGCTACCGTTCTTGCTCCACGTACAACACCTTTAGCTGCAATCTGTCCTAAGGCATATACTGGAGCTGTTGGTCTAAATACAGAATAAGAGATCGTCTGTAATTGACCCAACACTACAGATTTACCACCTTCGGGAGTTACAACAGCAACAATATCCGTACCTGCAAAACTCGTATACGTCTTCTGGTATTTACTTGTCATGAAGACACCTGCCTTTCTATTTTCTATAAACGGAACATAACCACTCGAAAATAATTTTGCTACCAAATACAAAAAAGAGATGCCGAAGCACCTCTTTAGTTGTTATTATTCTACTTCCCAATCATCTTGTGGACGCATCTCAACGATGTTACGAGCGATGAAAGTACAAGCTTTTTCTGTAGTGTTGTCATCAACACTTAAGCCCATTCCTTCATTCAGAATCTCTACACCGTAGATTTCCATTTTACTAGCTTGTCCATATTCGTTAAGGAAGTTGATAGTGATATCAAATGGAGGGATTTCGTCGATGAAGTTGGCTTTACGTTTTGTCTGCCATCCTTGTACAAGGTCATTACGTTGAGTTAAAGCTGCAGCGTTTTGTTCTACATCTAAAACTTGAGTAGTGCTACTTGATAGGGCATCCGTTTGGTTTAAACCATGACGGTGAACAGTAGCTTGTTGTTTAAGGTTGAACAGTGCATCACGGTCGAAGATAGTAAATACTAAACTTCCTGCGATACCACGTTTACCACGAGAGAAAGATTTTGGGTTTGGGTCACCCATTACATACACAGGACCTTTTTCACGAGTAACTGAGTAAGTAATAGCTTGTAATTGACCAACTACCTGTCCATTAAATGTACATACGATGTCTGATCCACCGTAAGTAGTAAATGTTTTGCTATAGCGAGAAGCTGTTGTACTCATAGGTTAGTAACCTCCTGTTATTCTTTTATGTAAGAGAGGGGCGTTGATTCCCCTCTTCTCATCAATGGTTCTTATTGACCAAGGCTTTGTAGCATGTACTCAGGAGGAGCTAAGTTAACTTGAACTTCAACACGACGTAATTCAAATGCCGGGATGATTTCTAAAGTAACTGTTGCTTCATCTAAGTAAACTCCAAGGTTACCGATTGAGAATTTATATCCTTGGATTGCGCCTGCTTCGCGGATTTTTTCTAATGCTGACTTGATAGCAGTGTTCATTGCGTTGTACTGTGGCATTTCGTTCGCTTCACCAATGAATGGTTCTACTGCTTCACGAACAACTTGGATTGCTAGTTGAGTGATACGAAGAGTAGATAAACGAGCGAAGTCACTTTCACGTACTTTTCCAGCCATAAAGATAGATGGAGCAGTTGTGATTCCATCTGTAACAACTAGTTGAGTTGAATCTTTCAAGCGGAATGTAACGATTTTCTTGCTAGTAAGTTTAGAAAGTTGGCGAAGAGAGTAGTCAAAGCGGATAGCTTTAACACCTTTGATTGGTTTGTTTGTAGGAGCACTTTCTTTTCGAAGAGTTGAAAGTAATGCAGCGTAGTGAGTCGCACCATTTACATAGTGCATTGAGTTTGTTGTTGGCATGATTACTCCAACTTCAGACCCTACTACTTGCAGGTAAGGAGAGATTTCTGTGTCAAGCTTAGCTAGCTCGTCCACATATTTGCGGATTGTAGAAACTTTCGTATCTACTGGAGATTTAACCCCGATGTATCCGATAGCAGCTGACTTCATTAAAGTCTTCATAGAACAATAATCAGCAACTGTTTGAGCGAATGAACCGCGGTGGATTACACCAAAGCTAGTTTTTTGCCATTTTGCTACTTGATTACTTAATTGAAGACCAGTAGCTGTTGTACCAGCTTGTACAGAAGCAGGAGCATCGAAGTAAAGAACGATTTTACCACTGTCTTCTCTTACGTTAGCTTTGATACCAGTTGGATCTGCATCGATAACAGCTTTTAAGTCTTTTACTAAGTCACTAATAGTTAGTGTGCTGCCGTTGTAAGTTTTTGCAGGAAGCGTAAACGTTACATCTTTGCCATCAACTTTTACTACTAGCTTATCGTTAGTTCCAGTTGTAATTTCTACTGGATAAACAATAGAATTAGATTCCATTACATAAGAAGAAGTAACCATTCCGCTGATGTAAGGGAAGTCTTCAGAGTTTGGAACTTCAGGGAAGAATTCACCAACTAGGTTAGTTGCTTCATCCTCAAGCGTAACTCCTTTTAGAACTACGTGATCTACAGTGAAATCAAGTAAGTCGCTCATTAGTAAGTCATAGAAATAGATAAACTTACGACGGATACGAACTGCTTCTGTAGTACCAACTAAAACGTTTTTGAACTTAGCTTCAGCTTCTTGTGAAGTGTTTCCTTGAGCTACATAAGCATCGATTGCAAGTTTCTCAAGTTCAGTAGCACGCTCTGTACTGATTTCTTTAAGAGCTACTAGGTATACCATTCTAGCTCCGCCATCAGTAGCAGCTTTCCACTCTGCAGCAATCGGGTTAACCTCTCCTGCTACATAGAAATCACCGAATCCAGCTTGCACAAGTTCAGATGAACTACGGATTAATACTGGTTCTTCAGGAGCATCTTTCGCAAGAGATGGAGCGATGATTAGGATCGACTCTGATCCGCCTCGTTCTGGGATAATTAAGCCACCATCTTTAAGCGTGACATTAATACCAGGAAGATTTTCGTAAAGCATAGGTTTGCCCCCTCTTTATTTTGTTGTATTTGAAAAGCGACGAGCGCTATTCACCCAGTTGAGTGTTTGTTGTTTCTTGGAGTCTCTTCTCTACGACATCTATCACACGGAAGATATCTACAGGGACTTCTGTTAATTCTTCAAACTTAGCAAAGTAAACAAGTCTACGAGTCTTACTCGCATCACGTATATTTGCTTTTGATAAGTCTGTTTCCATCCTTACGAATTGAAGTTCTTTAAGCCCCTTCTCTTTAAGGAATCCCGTGTATGTTGCAAGTGTTTGACGAAACTCTTTTGTGAGCTTGTCCACTCGCGCATTGGTTTCTTCCCAAATCTCAAAAACAATCTCTGCATCAAATACCTGACCATAAATCTTAGTTGCAGGTGGTAGAGTTCCATTAGAATCTTCATTAAAAGCAAGGTAACGTTGACGAGGTTTGATTTCTCTGGTGTTTTTACCGATTAACCCCGGTTGCATTACGCTAAGATAATGAACGATGATTGGATATTCTACATGCTTGTCATCTGTTACATTTGGTCCGTCGGGGATAAAACTTCCCCATTTAGGGCCCCATGCAGCATCTAATAAATACTTGATTGTCTTTGTCATGTCTTCATAGTCCATAGAACCATTTGCTTGAGTCGGCTTATTGATTTCTACTACCATGAAACATTCACCTCACTTGATGGAACATAAGTAAAGGAAGTTTTAACCGATTCAATTTCTCCATACAACTCAAACGAGATTGCTAGAGTAAGATTTACTTGGTCATAATCTAAGACTTCCATTTTTATATTTCTGTAGATTGGATGATCTTCTGAAAGATTATCGATGAAGGCATCAACTTGTGTGATGATGGATTGAAGTAATACGAAGCTGAATGGCTCTCCAATGTATTGATTGAAGAATCCAGCGATTCGGTTAACATCGTAACTTATACTTCGAAGGTAATGAGGTTTTGAATAGAGTGTGTTTTGAGGGTAAAGATTTTTTGAGGAAAAAGGAACAAATCCTTTTTTAATTGATGGTACGATACATATATAACCACTACTTGTTAATTTAGCAACTTCAACCTTTTTGAGTTCCCTACTTTGTAACGTATTTATATAAAGTAGTTGCTTATTAGTGGCTGAATTGTGGAAATTAGGTAGTTTGTATCGCATACAAGCGTAAGTTGCTGCGGCTGGCATAGATAAGTACTTAGGATTTTCCGAATCCTGTACACCAACTACAACTTCTACATGTTCCAGATGACGACTTTCTTCCTTATTAATAGAAGCCTTTTCTAGAAGTGTTTGTATCTGAGGTTCATATGTATCTTCACCTGTCACCCCATAACGACTCTCTGAGAACAAATCAGAGCATAAAACAGCTGAACAGAAAATAGATTGTTCACTTGTTTTCGTCTTAGCAAATTCTCCAAATATATAGGTTAGTTCAGTAGATGCTTTTTCGTAAGGAATGTCTGTAAATAGAAGTGTATCTATTTGAAAGCTACTTAGTTCGCCTGTAAAGTACAATTCGCTTCCATCTTCATCGATTAAACTATCCCTTAATAGCTGTAATTGCATTTGGAGCTTATCGTCTGAGTCTGAATCATCGTGATTACTTACATAATGGAATCCATCGTCCGCGCCTGTAAATCGAACGTGTCTTTCTGCTAAACATAATCCTGCTACAGGAACCTGATTAACGACTTCTACATCGACTTCCCCTGCTTTAAAATAAAGATCCTGTTTGATTGCAAAAGCTAATTCATCTAAGCCTTTATAATCAGCAAACAAATAAGAGTAACTATTATTTACACCTTTAACCACCATATGAGTTGGGAATAAGTGAATACTGATATTGTTTGATTCATCCGTTGCTTCTAATGTTTTAAATCGAAGTGCCGGAGTGTTTAATTCATCATGATTAACTACACATTCCCCATGTGTTCCATTTAATCGTAGGATTAGTGGCGTAATCCCGTATTTTCTTGCCATTCTTACGTTTTCCGTTAGACGACAATCACCAAGAATATAAGACGGGTCTGTGTTCTCTCGGATGATAAAAGGTGTCCCTACTGGCCCATTAAAAGAAAAACCCGCTAACACTAGAAAGCGAGTATTCTTTTCCATGTGAGAAGGGAAGATAAGTTGATTGTATTTATACATTCTTACCCCTCCAATAAAATATTGTATTGTTTAACGCCGTTTATTTCTGAGATGCGGATACCGCGTATCTTGCTTCTTACAGGTTGTACAACAGCGTAGTAAGCCTTGTAGATAGTCTGTGCTTCTCCAAGATCTTTACTGTGGTCTACGTTTGTGATTTTAAATATACCTTCATCTTTATAAGAAGGTCGTCCGAAATTATCCCAATCAACTTCAACAATCAAATCTTTTTCATTTGCTGTCATGTTTGGCTGAAAGTAATACTTTCTACCTCCTGTTAGTACATCACCGATAGGAACCTCTTTTAAAAGGCCTGCTAACTGTGGTTCTAAAGAAATGTTGTCAGCTCTTGTTGTATGTCTTTCAGCAATGAAAGAATAACCCAGCCCGAGACAAATCGGACAATCCCGATCCGCCTCTTGGGTTACTTCGTTATAACAAGAACATAAAAGCTTCTTATCTTGTCTAAGAACTAGTACATCATGACCGTACTCTTCCAAGATCTTTTTGAATTCATTAGATAGGTCGAAACTTACTCTCATTATCTATTCACCTACTTATCGAAGTCTTTCAGTGTAGTTCTTGTTACGAAATCAGGATATGGTGATACTGATTCACCTTTTACTGCATTACCTGGTTTTGCATATCCTCTATTGTGATGACCATGAATAAGATCTTCCCAAGGCTTTAATGCTCCTTGCAGTTTCCTAATCATAGAAGACACATTGTTTGAGCTTGAGCTTCCTGCTTTCTTTGTTACAGATAGGTCACCCAATTTAATGCTCTCATCACCACTTGAAGAAACGGCACTTCCACCGCTTAGTAACGAGTCGATGGTTACTTGTGTGTTTACATATTCATTGATGTAGTAAGGGGCATCTCCATCTTTATGAAGTTCCTCATCAAATGCTGGTGACTCAAACCATATATCACATGCAAATTGACTGTACTTTCTCATTAATGACTGAAGGAATCGAGTTGATGGATTTAGCCCAAATTGTTTCAATACTTCTCTGATTTGAGTGATGTCACCATGTAAATGTTCTGGTGTACCTACAAAACTAAATGTATAAGTCATTCCAGTAGGCAAAGTGTTTTCGCCCTTTAGATTCTTAGAAACTACTACTGTATATTCCTTGCCCTGTCTAAAGACTGTAGGGCCTTCTGCAGGTGTAAAGACTAATACGTTAGCATTCTCTTCATCTAGGCTTATACGACCTTTTATAGCCTTATTAGGGCTATATGCACCTCTCATATCAATTAAAGAAAGCTGTTGTTTGTATGGAGCTTCTACAACGTAGAATAAAGGGTTTGTTTCGGGTTGGTCTTCACCGAATAAGCTACTAGCAATAGTATCTGTAAACACAACAACTACTTCCGAAGGTTTTTGTAACTCTCCTGTTTGAGGGAAATGATCGACAATAGATAACTGACCAACTATTGCTCCTCCCCCACCGCTTCCTCCACCTTCACCTGTAGTTGGTGGTTCTACAACTGGTGGAGTTACGGGTTGTTCTCCTTTTTTCTCGATGTAAATCTGACTTGTTAACCAAGCTGTTTCCTTATCACCTGTAACACCTTGAACATGTACATAATAATTCTTCTCTGCTTCTAAACGATAAGGAATAGTGAAGCTAAGGCTTGTTGTTTTACCCTCTAGTGGGTTCTTTGGCCACAAATCATAGGCTTCGGGATTGTTAGATGTAGATAGTCGAACATTAAAGTAAATCTCTTCCCCATCCACTAATCCATTAGGTAAGTCCCACTTAGCAGAAACAAAGTAGTAATCTTGTGCTAATACTAAGTTCTCTAAAGCGGTAATTCCCTTTTTCTGAACAGTTACAAACTCATATGTCTTTGTACTAGGAAGGTAATTGTTATCGATTGAAACAACACCACTCGCCCCACCAATTACCATTGTTTGATACTGTGTATTAGGTTCAAGTGGAGCGTTAGGAGTAATTTCGTACACTTTGTTCACGTTGTTATATCGCCCAGTGTACTCTACGAAATCGCCATTTACTTTTCTTAGGCGAATCGTATTATTGTTTAACGTATCAAGATTGATATGTTTAGCGAACGTGATTGATATTGTAGTAGATAGCTCTACATTTGATTCATTTGATACCGGATTAACACCCAATACTAGATATGCATTAGAAGGCATCTACCTCACCTCGCTTATTCAGTTTCTTTTTTAGTACTTTTACGAGTCTTCTTAGCTGGCTTAACTTCAGCTGCTTCAACAACAACTTCTTCTTTCTCTGCCGGTTCAACTACTTCTGGTTTAACCACTTCTTCGTCCTTAGCAATGTTTTTACCATTAACGAATTCAAGAGTTTGTTTATCATAAGGAAGTAAGATGTTTTTACGTAAAGCAGATTGGATACCAGATAGTTTGTTTTCTGCAATATCAATTGAGTGAACATTGATTGAGCGACCTTTTTTAAATGTAAGACCACTAACTGTGTCTTCAAATTCCTCTTCTGAAAAATGCGGAGATACAAATACTTTTAATTCTGTCATGAATAATTCATCCTTTCAGTTCTGTGTTTTGTTTGGCTTATCCTATAAAAGAAGCCCCTACATCAACTGTAGGAGCTCCGTAGGAACATAATTGTTATTTAATTAGATAACGTCGTGCTTCTTAGCTTCTGCACCTTGCATATCCTTTGGTAAAGGCATATCAGCAAAGCTACGAGTTGGAGCTGGGTAAGTCTTAGCGAAGCGAATGTTTTTAGCAACAGCGATTGCTTTTCCGCCGTTTAGTACGCCTACGCCATAACGCTCACGTAATTTTAGAGATTGGATGTCACGAGTTGGATCATCGAATTGCTCTGTAGAGATTTCGTCTTTAACTAACATTACACCAACGTTGTTTTTGTCTACTAGGAAGAAGTCGAATTTCTTGCCTGCTTGATCGAAAGGAACAAATGGAGAGAAGATTACTTCTAAGCCTAATGCGTTTGAAGTGTTGAATGTACGAGGGTCAAAGTTTGAAGTGCCTTGTCCAAATGCAGCAACGCTTGTGCCTTCTAGAGCAGCGTTCTTAGCAAATAGAGACCAGCAAAGAGGGTGCATGATGATTGTTGTAGGAGTGTAGCCTGCGCTCATGATTGATACAGCCATGTCGATGATATCTTCAGCAGCTAATGTACCGTTAAGTTCGCCATCGAATCCACGACCTGTAGGGTGTCCGTCAGTACCAGCTGGGAATAAATCAGCATCATATACTACGTGACCAGTTTTCTTAAATTCGTTGAAGCAATTTTCTTCTTTTTTAGCAGCCATTGCACGACCAGCAGCGCGAAGGTGTAATCCGATTACATCCCATTGTGAGTCTGAGATCATTTCGTCAGTAATAGCGATTTTTAAACCGTATTTCTTAACTTTAACATCTACAGAACCAATTCCGCCTTGTGCGATGTCTAGTGCTTGGTTTGGATATTCTTGTCCTTCTCCAATTTCGAATGCACGAATTGCTCCGAAGTGGATGAACTCCATTGAACGTCCTTCATTTAATGTAACCTTTTGGAATAGGTTAGAAACTAATGTTAAAGGTTCAGCAGCTTCTAATACTACTGTAGAGATTACTTTCGGGATTAAAATGTTTGCATCAGCCGATGTTAATGCTTCACTTACTTGTACGCGTTGCTTAGCAGGTACTTTTCCTGCATATGCCATCATTTTTGTGTACTTCTCATGAAGTTCAATATTTTGAGTGTTTTCCATGATATATGTATCCTCCTGAGTGTTTGTAGGTAAGATTTAAAGTGGGGGATTATAGACTTTCCAGCCCCCACCTTAAATGGGAATTGTGTCTACTTATCTTTTAAGCTGTTGATCTCAGGACCGTAAAGTTTAAACTATTAGGTTATTTGCTTAGGAGATTACATGTTTAGAAGAATAAGTGAGGGGTATTTCGAGGTTGATTATTTTTGAAGTAAAATACGTACTGCACCAACAGAACCTTTGTGGTCCCAAGCAGTAGGAATTCCAGCGATTGGATCAACTACCATTGGTACTGTTAAAGTTAAACCAGTGTGTTCTACAGCTGCATCAGTTTCATTGATTGGTAGGTAGATAACAACAGTGTTGTGAGTAACATCAACATGCATGTCGTTAGCATTAACTGCTTTACCATCGATTTGAGCAGCTACGTCAGCTAGTTTAGTAGTATCGATTTTTTGTTTTAATTTGATGAATACAGCAGCGTTTTTAACTCCTGCACCAACTACTACTTTGTTGTCTTTCGCATCGAATGTAGTACCTTCTGCACCACGAACAGCTTCAACGTTGTCGTTCATTGTCATTGAACCAGCAGTACCAGTAGCAACAGCAAAGTTACGAGTTTCTTGAGCGCGGAAGAATCCGTCAGTTAAGAATGGAATTCCAGTTAAACCTTTAGCGCCTAACATTTTTTCGAATTCAGGCTTCCAACCTTTTTCAGTGTAAGAAGATCCATAAGGGAATGCGCCTACGCCTGTACCTGGAGCACCTGGAGATGGAGCGTGAGACATTTGTTTTAAGAATGCTTCCATTTCAGGGTTAACTAATTCTGAGTAGTATTGAAGGAATCCAGCTGGTGGAAGTTCAGTTTCTTTCGCCCAAACTTGTCCAACGATAGCTTCAGGAGCATCTGTGCCTTTAACGTATTTACGGAAGTTACCGTCTTTGTCAGAAACAACGCGGTCACCAGGCATTAATTTTGTAGTGTCTTGTTTCTTTTCAGAAACAGCAGCACCGAATTTCATTGCTTTTGCAAGTACTTGAGCAGCAGCTAAATCAGCAGTACCATCAGTTTCGAATAAAGGAACCTCAACATAGTTACGAGTGATAACAGTTGGTTTTGTTAAAGTAGAAACCATACCATCACGACGACGAGAATAAACATTGTGTAAATTTACACCAGCAATTTTTTCAGCTGCATCTGTTGCTTGTTTAACAGCTGTTTTTTGATGACCTGTTTCAGGATCATACTCAGCGCCAACTAGTTCAACGATTTTACCTTTTGCAAGTACTACCGTTTGGTTACCCTCTGGGCCGTACTCATAGATGAAAGTTTCTGCACCGTTAGTACGAGAGATAATTAAATCTTCCGCCGGAGCCATACCTTCAGAGATTACTAAGTTAGTATGTGTCTTACCTTTGAATTTGTAAGAACCATTCACATTTGGGAATTGTGCCATTTTGAATGTGCCTCCTTGTTATTTGGGGGTTTTATCTGCGTCCAGTTAATAGACGAATAATTGCTTCTTCATTACTTGTAACCTTTAGTGATTCAGTTGCCAACGTTTTACTTTCAGTAACAACTTTTCCAACTGGTTTCTCTACACGTTCAACAGTACGACTCGTCTGAATAGATGGTTTTTCTGCTAGAATGTCAGAGATAGAATCACGTAAGGACTCGATAGAACGAGCAGCATATTTTGCAGTTGCTTCTTCGCGGCTAGATTCTTTACCTACTGCCACGCGTAGATCAACTAGGAAACCAACAGTAGATTCATGAAGATCTTTTGCAAGTTTCTCATTTGCACTTGTCAGTTCTTCAATCGTATTTTTAGCTTCAGCTAACTCTTCTTGAACTTGAGTAAGTTCAGCAGATTGAGTTTCTTCTTGTTCTGTTACAACTGGCTCTTCAACTACTGGCGTTTCTTCAACAGTCGTAGCTGGAGTTTCTTCTTCTGTAACTTCTTGAGTTGCTTCTTCTACTGTCTCTTCTACAACAGTTTCTTCTGTAGTTGCTTCTTGAGTAGCTTCATCTTTCTCTTCTGTAACCGGAGCAGCTTCTTCTACCACTGGCTCTGTTACAACATTTTTGTCCTCTTGCGTCACTATGTTTTCCTCCTTTTCATTTGATTCACTTACACTTTTAACCACTCCAGAATCAGGAGTCAACGTTGAAGTCGAAGTATCGATCTTAACGCCCTCAACTGTGCCTGTTACGATGATTCCTCCACCTGTATCAGTAACACCTTCACCAGTAGACATTGTGTTGTTAGTTAATCCATTCGTTGTAATCATTGCATCAGAATCAGCAGGTACGTTTACCCAACTTAATTCGTCGAAGAATAAATCACCAGCAACCCATTCACATACATTGCCGTCATACTGTTCTCCACGCATATGACCACACCAACCTTCGTTGATGATGTCTGTTCCACAAACTGTACATACTGCAGCATTTGTAGTTGCACCGATAGATACAGTTAGTAAACGACCTTCTAGGATATCTTTGATTGCTTTTTCTTGAGTAATTTTAGGAGTTACGATGATACCGGGGCGACCAGCTGAAGTGTATTCAGTGAATGAAGCGGAGTAAACACGACCAGTAGCTTCTGTATTAACGTCGTGATTGTGGATAACGGGTTTGGGGAAAGGCTGCGTCCAACTATAAACACCACTTTTTAATTCGTGGTTTCCTTTTAGTTTTTCTGCAGTATAGCGGTTGAAGTTACGAGTTCGTCCTTCGTGGATTGCTTCAATCTTTGGATAAAGAACAGTAATTCCACTTTCGCTAGTAGATTCATTGAATGCTGTATCAATTTGAGAGATTTGAGCTTTCGTAGTTACAGATTCATGAATTTCCTTAGGGTCTATATCAAGGCCCTTCCATTTTAAAATGTTCATCTTAGATGACCTCCTTGTTGGTAATTACGATTGTGCATTCGCAGTTGGTATGATGAGGTGGTATTTGTGTTCTCCAACCATCAGTTAAGGGGATTTCAGAAGAAGCGGATAAGCATGTCTTACAACAATTAGGTTTATGCTTAACATAAACCCTATCTTTCTTGGCTCTCTCCGCTGCTAGTGCAACCCCATAGTTGTAAGCTTCATAAGCAATTCGTTTCGCGATAAACCCTATTCGGTAACGGTTAGCCGTGAACGCATGGCTGACATGAGCGACTGGAGTGTCTTTCTCATAACAAGCTGATACAGAACTTGTAATGTCCTGTGTTAACTTCTTGTATGATTGGCTGTGTTTCTCTACCGCGATCTCTACATCGCCCGGTTGTAATTTCGTGAACTGATTCCCCATTTGGTTTAATCCTTCTTGGAATCCATATAGGAATGAGCGCTCTACAAATGGACGAGCCTTTTCATGGAATAGTTGAGTAACAAGACCAGTAGTGAATGCAGTTATGGTTTCAGTGTCCTGCTGATTAGAAACTCTACCTTGGACATCTTCCATTGCATCAGACCAGTATTTCTCCATCTTTTCAGTGAATGAACCAACTTGTAATGACTCAGACAAGTTAACCAGTTGAGTAGCCTCGGTCAATTTTGTGTTTTCTGAAACTGAAACACTCTTATTCCTTGTCTCAGATGTCTTAGGCTTACCTGGGCTTGTCTGCTTACCATGTTGGTTCTCTGGTTGGTCTTTGTTGTTACCCTGATTAGCAGCACCTTCACTATCTGAAGCAGTATTAGTTGCTGCGCTAAACATGTTTCCATAAAGACGAGCTTCATCTACTACTACGTCCTTACCAAGTAACTGACGCATTTCTTCAAACGTAATTGTGTTTTGCATAAACAACTGAACAACATGATTTTCGCGTTTGATTTTTGCATCGAATTCAATCTCATTAAATATGAAGTCAACTTCATCATCTGGATTTAAAATAGGATCAAATCCACCTTCAAAAAGAAGTTCATTAATGATTGCAAACTTAGCAATATCAGCGAATGTTTTTTGGAAGTCTTTAACGGAGTCATTTAAATCTGAAGATTGATTATCAGATGTGGATTTATTAGCGGTATCCGAAATACCCATGATTGTGTCACTTACTCCTAATCCGGAGAATACACGTTGACGGAAATACTTTAAGTATCCATTTGCATCAATAGCTTGTCCTTGCGAACCAACTACCTCAATATTGTGACGCTCTGGAACAACTAAAGCTCCATCTACAGGGATGTTACGGATTTCTTCTCGAAGTGTTTCGATTTCTTCATCTGTGGCTTCAAAGCCCGGTTTATCAATACCGACTTTGTATAAATATAGAGGGAATAGATTGCGGTAAATTAATCTTGCTACGTTCTCTTCAATTTGGCGAAGTAACTTAACATCATCTAAAGCATTGAAGATGAATGGTACACCGTATGCACGACCACTTGGTTTTCGATAAGTGAAGTGAATCATGTCTTCTGGTTTGTACTGAACACCTTCTCCACCACCACTACCTGCAGTTTCTTCATAAGCTAGAATCTTACCATTCTCATCACGACTTACTGTGATATTTGGAGCAGCTAATGGGAAGTAACCTGCAATAGGTTGTTTACCTGTATATCCTATAGCTGTAACACCAGTTGGTAATCCACCCGTCTTTGCACGAGCTTTTACTACGTAGGCATTACCATAAAGAATTAGGTTGTCAGAAATCTCTTGTAAGAATGAATCTATACTTTGACCTGTCGCTTCTGACATTAGTTTTAATCGGGTCCATACATACTCAACTGCTTGATCGTTTTTACCCGAAATCTCCCAGCCATTCTTAAACATTAGGGCTGCATGTTTGTCTACAGCTCTGCGAATATAACTGTCCGTATAATATGCACGGCCAATTTCCGCTAAATCAACTGGTGAATTCTCGAAGTCTCCTCCCCCACCCGCAGTTTTGATGGCTTGTCCTAAACGTTTAACTGCAATTTTCTTCGGGTCACGTTTAGTTGCGGAAGGTGCTTCATTAATAGTTCTTAATCGAACCCCTTTACGAATTCGTTCTATCATATTCAATTTAGTACACCTCTCTTATAGATACTCTAATACCAAAGAATAACCGGCTCTTGCATTTTCCTTGTTTAACGTTTTATCGATTTTCTCTCTTCTTACTTCGTATTCGGACATATACATTGCATACACATCTTGCAGGAATGAATCATACTGTCCTTGTACAAGGCTTAATCCTCCAGCCATCTGATTCAGGAATGATTCCACCCCAGGTGCCTTACTTGGAGACTCTAAATGTTGCAATGAGTCATACATGTTTAGATACATCTTATTTCGAAGTTCGAACGCCATAAGTAATTCGTCATGTGAGCGCTTTTTACGAGAAAGATTGTTGATATTTTTTAACACATCTCGATATTGTTTTTTATCTTCAATTTGTTGGTTAAGTTGTAGCTTCAAGGATAACTGCGTTAATTTGAGTAAATCGGTAAGTTGTTCTTTAGTAGAAGCTTGATTTTCTAATAAATTCATAACCTCTTCACGGTCAATCTCGCTACCTAAAACTAATCCGGATTTAATAGAGTCGGAACAATCTTCCGAACCTATAAGAAGACCATCTACAAGAGAAATCATTTCCTTAACGGTTTTCTCCTCACGGATTGCGATATCATAAGGACGTTTTGCTTTTATATACTCATCACTTGCTTTGAAGAATTCAGGAGAACCATATTCTGTTCTAAGAGATTCATAGTATGTACCTTCATTGTTTTTGTACAGTTTCGTTACCTGTCTAAACCATTCTTTTTGCTTCTTAACCGCTTCTTCGATTTGTTCAGTGAAGTCCTTATTCTTTTCCGGCAGAGCAGGAATGTCACCATCAAGGTAATTCTTTAAAACAGTTTCTTTAAATAGGAAGTACCCTTCTTCTACCGTCGATTGTAATTCCTTTAGGTCTTCATAAAATTCAAGATCTAAATTACCTTCTACATCTTCTGCATATGAATGAACAATGTCTTGAATAAGTGAGTTTGCAGGAGCTTCTGGATCTTCAAATGTCTTCTTATATGTATCAAAATCAATAAAACCATTGTTAGCTATGCTTGGGTCGAATGATGGTTGTGATTGATAGATTTTTTCTAAGTCCTCTTGCGAAATAGGAATCTGCATGTCTTTTATCTTTTTCTCAACAGAATCAATAAGTTCTTTAATCTGCTCTAATGTATCGACAAACTTATCGTATTGTTTAGCAGGTTTTTCTTCGGGAACAAAAGAACCATCTTCTTCACGTTCTTCCGGATCTTCTCCTATAACTTCTTCTGTTTGCAAATGTACAGTGAACGGTTTATTCGGTTCGTACTTTACTCGTGGTCTGTACTCTATAACGGAACGTTCTAATTCGGTATCTATTTCAACTTTCTTTCCTAAAACTTCATCCATGTTGTTATCCTCCTTTTATTAAAAAAGACGACAGGCCCATTGCGGATACCTGTCGCCCTTTATTACCACCCTCCGCGGGAAGGCATATTCATGTTAGTACCACGTCTACCCCAGCCAAAACCTTGGGTAGCTCTTTGTCTTACTTTTGTTGTTTTGGATTTCTGTCTTAACTCTGAATCACTAGAACTAGTTGCACGTTCCTGTTGTTTAAACGGATCAGTAAATGTTTTCTTCACCTTCGCTATTGTCTTAGCATTCGGTTTATTAATAACAGTTGCAGCTAATTCCGGTTTTTCATTAATGAATCCTAGTAAACCGAACATTAATCCATCTAAAGCATGCTCATCTACATCTGTGAAAGTAGGTTCGCCTGTTTTCGGACTGTAACGAGTTACTTGGTAGTTTGTCATTTGTCTTGCTAATGTTTCATCTTTTTCACGGTGAGGAATTCGAAGCTGTCCACGTTCTAGCATTAATTTCGTTTGGTCAACGATAAATGCTTTTAATGGTTTCTTCTCAAATTCTCTACTGTGTGGGTCTCTTACCATTTGAGAACTACCTAAGTGAACACGTTTAACTTTATCGCCTAGTGTTTTACGTAGTAATTCGATTTGGTATTCCCCAGCTCCGGCATCAGCATAGATACCAAATGGATTATAAACACCATCTAACTCAATAATCTTCTTAACTGCAATATCGTATGTAAATTCCCCTTTAGGGATTTCAATACGGTTAATAACTTGGAATCGTCCAAATGACGGCTCTGTTTCTCCAAGTTCTGGTCTTGGACGACGAACCTCAAAAGGATTGTATTGAGTAACAACAATTTGAGTAGCTGCTCCTGCTTTATCCCAGTCAATACCTATTGCAATAGGGCCATCATGAGTTGGTGATGTAGTGTAGTTGTAACCAATGCTTGAAGCTTCGTCAACGTAATCCTTGTTGAACACCCCAACCATCTCTGTACCAAACTCTGCAAGTACCTCATGCTCATAAGCAGCTTCTGAGAATAGTTTGCGTAACTCACGTTCCATCTTAGGTCCCCACTCAGGGTTAACCATTGTCGGGAAGTAGAATTCCGCCCAACCTTCAGATGCTTTACGATTATATGTTTTCATATTAAAGCGGTTGTTCTCATCCATTTCCACATCTTGATTCAATTTCATTTGAGTACATGTTTTATAGAACATCCCTCTTCGACCTGTTGGAGTTGATGCAATCATACATCCAATACGGTCAGGTGCTTCGTTGACGATGGCGAAAATAGATTCGAAATCTTTATCGCCCATGTAGTCAACCTCATCCATGTACAACCAATCAGCACGTTGTCCACGAAGAGATCCACCCTCTGAACCAGAACGAGTACCAGCTGTAAATAGACGAATAACGGATTTGTTTTTGAATTGAATTACATATGGGTTTTTAGTAATAGAAGAAATTGATTCTTGTAATACGGGGTTATTATCGATGAAGGTTTTTAATTGGTCAAAGATTAATCGTGCTTGGTTGTCATACGGGGTCGCAACAACACAGGCAGCGCCTTTTGTCATTCTTGTTCCACCGTTACATGTAAATGCTACCCACAACATATGAGCACACATTGTCCATGTGTTATGCACAAGGATATCTTCGACTACTAAGTTATGAGTCTCCGGAACGAAAACATCATAAGTTTGTCTCTTACCAAGTGGAATGATCTCTACTACTTCCTCCCATAATACATGAGAGTTAATTAAGTCATGCAACATTGCAGATTGTAAGTTCTCTGCATATACACGAGCATTACTTAAAGAGATACCTTTCTCTGTACGGTAGCGGCGGTTACCCTTTCCAACTACTTCAGCTTTCTTGATTCCTTTAGCAATTCGTTCTTCTTCAATGTATTTCCATACTTCTTTAGGGAGTGTTGGTTCAGAAGAGTTCATTTCAAGTGCGCGTTGTTGAATTTCTTCATAGTTACGCTCTGGTGTAGCTAAATGTTCGAGGAATAATAAGATTGAGGAACGGTGATAAATCATAAGGTGGTAATAAACAGAATCGTTCATTTCCTTTTGAAGTAAATTCGCTTGGATACCAAAACGTAGAAGTAAGTGTTTTAAGTCTAATGCGAATTGACGATGTTTCGTAGCATATCCAATTTCACAGATACGGCCAGCAAAGAACCAACCACCTGCAGAATACAGACTTCCTAAGAAGAATGCTAAGTGTTCTCTATCTAACTCGTAGATAAATGAAGGAATCTTTTTCGCTTCTATTTCTCTATAAAACTCGAAGTTACTAAAGTTCATTAAGTAGATCGTCGCCTTCTTATGACGCTCACGATATGTTCTAATACCAAGTGCCTCACAAGACTCCTGTAACGTCTCTCTGACGCCTTCATAACGTGCCTGGAAGCTAATACTATCCTTGTTAAAACGGCCCGCAGCGAGCATGTACGCAAGGATACGGAGCTTGTTTTTATCGACTTGTTTTGTTCCGTATACAGGTAAGAATTTAGGTGTAGCAATACTTTCACCGATGCGAAGAGCATCTACTTCTTTCCATCCGTCTACTGTTAATACTGGATGGTTTCCTGTAAGAACAACTCGTGCTCCATGCTTTGTTACAACAGCGAATGTATCTTTTACACCATTATCTTCAATAAAGAATGCTTCGCTATTTTCTAGCTGGTAGGATTCATTTAATGTTAATAGTGGTGTAGCGCTACCATTAACTTGAGCATTGTAAAGCTCTCCTACCGATTGATATTCTCCCGTATTTGGGTTGATGATTCGTTGATTTTCTTCTATACATTTACCGATACGACGACCACAACGTAAAACTTTACGATGATGCGGATGTCGAAGGATCTGCTCTTGATACCAACGTGGTTTTTCCCCTAAGTGATGCTCTGTCCACTTAACAGGGTCACGAATAATTTCGAGCATTTCCTGGTCATACTTAGTAAATTTGCTCATACTTCTATTCTCCTTTTAATATCTTCTAGATGCGTAAGGGTTTAATATCTTAGCTTCTCCGCCAAGTGCACTCCTTGCGTTCATCTTACTTCCTTGAATGGCTTGTACAGCTGCTTGTCTCATAGTTTGGGCTCTTTGTGTATCCACATAATTTCCACCAACTACGTTATTTGTTGCATATTGTGCGTTCCACCATTGTTTCTTTTGGTGATTGAATTGCTGTAGGCCCCAATAGCCCTCTTGGGCCATGCTTGCAACAGTTATTCCCCCGAATAATAGAGGGTTTGAAGCAGCTAAAGCACCCGTAACACCAGCTTTTAATACAGATGTACCTAAGTCATCTCCACCATATAAATTCATTGCAGTATCGGCTCCAAACGTAAGACCACCAGCTGTAGCAAGTTTCTTACCACCTCTAGATCCTACTGCTTTTAATACACTAGAAACGGCTTTTAATGCCATCTAAACTACCCCCTTCTGTTATTATGAAGACCAAACACAATGCTACCATCAGCGTTTAGATTCTTAGGAGCACGTTCTTGTCCTACACCGTCATACATCATGATGTCCGGCGCACCAATCTCCTGATAGTTATTCATAGTTGCTAGTCTAAGAGGTTCTACTGTCTTATGTTCAAAGCCTAACTTAGCTTGATTAATAGCAAGATAACCTCCACCAACAGCCATAACATGTTTTGGATTTAATTTTTTACCAGTGTAGAAATTGCTTAACTTCTTTTCTTTATCCTTTGTATCAACAAAGGTACTCTTAACAATATTCTTCGGGGCGTTCTTAACTCCATTGGCAATTGTTTTCGGGCTGTTCTTAACACTATGAGCAGCCATCTTTGTGCCAATCTTAGTATTCTGAACGCCTATCTTAGCAAGGTTTTTGACTGAATTTAAAATAGCCATTACTCACCCTCCTATTTATTAGAAACCATATATTCTGCTTGTTGTTTGGTCCATTTGTTTTGCTTCCAATACGCGTCTTAATTGATTGGACATACCATTCTGCTTAAGAGAGGCGTGTCCTGCTGGCGTATGGGCTTGGTAAACTTGTTTAGTAGTAGAACCTATGTGCTTAAGATTTCCCTTTATAGAGCCTTTATTGGCGTGTGTAGCAGCCTTTAAACCTTGGTATCCTGCACCTGCAAAAGCACCTCGTATTGCGCCAGTTTTAGCTGCTTCCCAAGGATCATCTCCTTGTAAATAGCCAATACCACCACTTACAGCTGCTGAAGCAACTGATGATTGGAAAGCGCCTATACCTGCTTTTCTTAAATTACCTTCTGCTCTGAGATTCTCCATACCTGAACCGAATAAGGTTTTTGCAGTAGCACCTATACGGCCAAGAAACTTATCATTTGGAGTAGCACCTTTAAGAGCTTCTTGTGAACTTGCTACTCTTTTTCTTGTCTCTCTTGCTGACTTACTTTTTCTTGCCGCTTCTTTCCTAGCTCGAATTTGTTCCGGACTTGCATCTCTAAGACTTCCTTTATTCTTAGAACCTTGTCCTGCTCTTGCTTGTGCCCTTGTTGCACGAATCTTATCTCTCGGCGCAGTAGCCTTAGATATCATGTCGTCCATCAAGTTTGTTGAGCTAGAAGGAACAAAATTAGGAGTTCGTGCAATAGGACCTTCTACTGTTCTAGTAACACCTTTAACTGGTGATGTCATACGCTCTAGCAGTTCAGGACTATTATTGATCTTCCTACTTACTGCTTTCATTACTTTGTCTGCGCTTTTTTGCCATCTTGCCATAAACTACACCGCCTTAATTAAATTTAGCGTTGCCCATCTTATGATGACCTGTTCTTGCTTCAAATAGGTCAAATACGACTTCTCCTTGATTTATGTTTCCATATGAATACTTCTTGTTCTTATCCTTCTGTTTCTTCATTTTTTGTTTAAGACGATATTCTTGCTCTCTCTTAATCTTTTCTGCTTCACGGTTTTCACCCATGCGTTGTCCTGCATCTAAAACAGTAGCAGCACCGACAGCGTACATACCCATTTTCATAGCAGTACCCAGCTTATTACCTGAAAGTAGCATCTTACTTCCTTTGCTCACTTTCTTAATAGCTTCTTTTCCTACATCAGAAATCTCACCTTTTACTAGGTCTTGCACAGTTTGAGTTTTCATTAAGTGTTCAGCACCATAAGCTAGACCACCAACTACCGCTCCTGTCTTGATTCCTTTACCTGCAGAAGTAATTAAATCATCTTCTTCTCCATCGACAATAGATTTAGCTATTCCAAAACCGACAGCACCCATTGCAATCTTTGACCTATTCTTTTGTAGAAACTTAGAGGTAGCAAAAGTGTCAATTACATGCTCTTTAGCAGTCATAGATACCACCTACTTTCCGTGTATGATAAAAATGATTCGACTAAGCGCCGCTATCCAGAGCGTTATCAAACGTCTTCGACAATTGATTCCTCGCACTGGGGAAAAATCGCCCCCAGCACGATTAATACAATTCTAAAAGCTTTTTTGCCAAGGCTGAAAACTATTCCCCAACCTCGTCGAACTCTGCATCAAATATCTGTCCAGGCTCCATAGTGGATGCGATTTGAGACATTAACTGAGATGCATAAGAACTTGGGTCCAATGTAAGAGTCAATCTATCTCCTGCTTTATCAGAACGAGTAGAGTGCATCAATTGAAGAACCTTATGTTTCTTCGTCATAATCTTCTCTTTATACTCAGCTGCCTTAGATATTTGAGGGGCTGTTATCTCCTGACCGTTATCCGTTACACTAACAACTACGTCTTCAATAAAATCACCTTGCATAGCAATTCGGTTCTCTGCTCTGAATAACTGAACATCGTAATCTACTAAGTCTTTAATCAAACTCATATCAACTACGTCATTATCAGCAACATGGAATTCCTTTTGGTATTCATCTACACGTTTCATAATAAGTCCAATCTCAAGAGGACAACGAGAACCACTTGGATCCATTCCTCCATCAAGTAACGGACAAACACTTGCATAAGGACAACTCTCACCTTGGCACAGCATAGGAACAGAAGCATATAGTCCATGTTTTGTGTTGTATATCTCCATAGACTGATTGATCATTCCTCTTGTCTCATTAGACACTTTCCATGTAGAAGGTAATACTAATTCATTTGTTGCTCTTACCTTTAACTGTTCAGGTGTCTCTACTTCCATTTGACGTAACTCTTCCATACGTTTTTCTACAGACATTTTACCGCCCTCCTTTTCTCCTGACTGGTTCTCTTTATTGTTAAGCTACTTCTTCCCAGTCTTCTGCTAGTAGGTCTGCTTGACTTGCTAACCAACCTGGTTGCCATTTCTTTTCAGCAGTGAACATTGCGATATAAGGTTGTGAATCTAAATCTACACCTTGTCCTAAATGTTTAGATGTACGTCCATTTACTACTCCTGCTTCTAGGAATAATGAAGGCATTAGTACAATCCACATTCCTTTACCATTCCAACCATTACGTGCTACTTTCTTTCCTTCTTTTAATGAGATCAATGCTTGTCCAAAATCCATTGTGATTCCTCCTGTATGTGTTTTATTTGAGTGGATGTTATATCGAGGTTTTTAAGTGCGGTTCATTTTGAAAAGATTAAAACATTTAAGAGCACTGATTACTTCCCACGCTCTTCTCTTCTGACTTAATGCCTAAAATGTACCTTCATGTTCAAGGTAAGCTACAATGTCAGCGATTCTTTTAAGCGCGTCTTTAGTAGCGTAATAGACACCTAGTTCATAGTCGTACTCATCTGGATTCACACATGCTGATTGTCCAACTACTTCAAACCCATTGTTCATTTGAAGACATACAACAGTGGTCTTTAGTCCCACCCTTGCTGACTCCTGACTCTTCACCCAATGATCAAGTAGGTCTTGTTCAAATCGTTCATACATAAGTCCTTCCATGTCCTCGCCCTCCTTTCCTGACTTCAGCCATAACCTAACCAATTTGTCACATTTTCTCAATCAAATACTATTGGCTTCATCACCGGCTCGCTCATTCCTGACTGTAGGCACAAATAAAAAGAAGGTAGTCGTCCGCTGTTGGGCTGTGCCCTACGGACAACCGCCTTCTTTCTTCCTGACTTGTTGCCCTATATAGGCTGGATTTTTTTAAAATTTTTGAGGCGCAAGGTGGTATATATGAGTTGTACTTGGTGGACTTTCGATGCCCACCCCCTACTGCCGACTCAACAATTTAGGTCTAGCTCCTGACCAATTAAATGAGAGCATATGAAAGGAATTATCATGACTAACACTATCGCAACTACTAAAAGCTTAGAGAACGGACCTTGCACTATTTGCCTACAAGCAGCTAAGGAATATGCTAACAAGAATGTTGATTGGGAAACTGAGTACTTTGATGAGTATGCATTTGCTTATGACTTATGTATGGAAAGACACAGTGAGAATGTAACTGTATCAACTAGTGTATCACCTGCAGTAGATGAGACTTCTGCTGCAGACATCAATATCGATTTATATGTAGAAGAAACAGATCTTAACGAAAACACTAAGGGAGAGATTGCTATGACAACAACTACTAACACAGAGGTAACTAACACAACTAAGGGAGAGAACACAACTATGACTAACAACACTAACACAACTGTAAACAACACAACTAAAGGAGAGATTAAAATGACAAACAAAACAGTAGTATTCACAGCAGGTAACTTACAGGTAGTACAAAACGCTTCAGGACAAATCGCTAAAGCATTATTCGGCATGGGTGTAAAGGCTCCATTATTCTCACAATTCATTGGTACTGATGCAACTGCACTAACTGTAGATGCTCGTCGTAACAAATTCGTAGTAACTAAAGAAGATGGTACTGAAGAATCTATTCAGTTCTCTTCTGCTACTGGTAAGCAAGTAATCGACTACTTAATGGTAGTTATGCCTGGTCTATTCCCTAAGTTCATGGAATCAGCAGAGTTCAAAGCATTAGAGAAGTTAAACTTAAAAGGCCGTCTTACTGCTAAGGCTAAAGTACACGGTAAGAAGACTCGTGAGACTGTATTAATGGCAGCACTAAACATGGGTGATATCTATGTAGTATCTAGTGGTGAAGTACTAGGTAAATTAGTAGACTTCGATTTAGAAGAATTAATGGAGAATGTAATGGTTCAAGTAGGAAAAGACGACAACAAGAAAGTAGTTCTACGTGATGGTGTTCGCTTCTACATTGCTAAGGATACTCGTGTAAGCAACCTTACTAGCAATAACTCTCTATTCCAAAAGATGTCTGGTAGCTTAGCGGCTTACCGTTTCGCAATGGCTAAAGGTAAAAAGACTCAAACAATCAATGTTGTTAAAGAGTACAGCAAAGATGGTATGACTCTACGTATTGAAGAACCACAAAAAGCAGTTGTTCTTGATGAAATGTGTACATTTGACGGATCTGCTTCTCTACCATTTGGTGAAGAAGTAAACGGCGCTGTATTAAAAGCGGTATTCTCTGAAGTATCTGTATTACACCGTGAAGATGGTCAATTAGAAATCGGTTCTGTTGTATCTGAAGAAGAAACATTCTCTTACAAAACATATGCTAAATCAATGTCTCAAGCTCGTTCTAATGGTGCTGTTGGTTTCAAAACACTAGAAGATGTAATTACTTACTTCTTAGGAACTGGTCAAGATGAGCGCGCTTATGGTAAAAAGCACAAAATCAACAAAGAAGAAACTGGATACAATGTTATGGATGTTGCTAAGTCTTACAAACGTTTCATGTTAGCAGGTTCTAACGGTCTTAAAGCTGATAAAGGTTTATTAAGCACATTCAGCCACAAACACACAGTTGAGTTCTTCCCTGCTGGAACTCGTAATGTAATTGGTGAAATTAAACCAGCTTACATCGTAGTAACAAATAACGATGGTGAGAAAATCACAATCGCTTTAGTTGATGATTTCACTGCTCAAATCGCAATGGATCAAGACTTCATGTTAAATGTATTAAATAAAGATAATGCATTCGTAGGTGTTGAGAAATTCAATAACTGGGATAACAAAGATGCTGTTAAAGATCTTCTATTCCGTAACCTTACAGACGGACAAGGATGGCACAACAAACGCGTTACTGAAGGTTTACGTTCTGCAGGAGTAATCAATAGCTTTGATGCATTCCAATTACGTATCTCTAACGCAGTTAAAGGTGCTTCATTCGAGTTCAACCCAATCTGTGAATTATTCAATGCTGATATCATCTTAACTGACGGTATGGTGAAATCAGAAGATATCTTAGCTGATATCCAAGAAAACGGATTCCAATTATTCGTAGTTGGACAACGTAAAGATGGCAACGACGGTATCTGGGTTGCATCTCAAGCTACACAACAAATGGGATTAACTGTTGAAGAATTAAAACAAGGTGTTACAAACAGCGTTGATTTCGTGAAGAATTCTATCGAAGAGAAAATGACTTCTGATATCTTAACAATGCTTAATGCTGCTGAAGAAGAAGCAGAAACAGAATTCGCGGCGGTTGACTATGTACGTCTTGCTCAAGAGTTTGGTGACATTCTTGATGAGCAATACATTAAAGATGAGATTGTTGGTTTAGGAGTTAAGAAGCTTAACAAATTATTAGATTCTAAACTATTCACTACTCAAGCTCGTACTCGTTACATGTTCACAGATGTATTCGCTATCTACAATGCTGCAAAAGATGGTCGTTACACTGCAACTAAAGAAGATGCTGTATTAGGTGCTTATGAAGTAGTTGCTCCATCTAAGAAAGATGACAAGTTCTTCTTAGAAACTGGTAAAGCATTATCTGTTCGTTTCCCTGTTACTGTTACTCATGAGATTCCAGTTGTAACTGCTGTTCAATCTCCAGAGTATGCTGAGTTCGTTGAGCAAGGTTTATGGCAAGGTATTACGTTCTTCGATGCTTTCTCTTGGGTTGTTGCACAACAAGCTGGTGCTGACCATGATGGTGATACTTCAATCATTATCTTTGATGAGTTAATGGTTAATGCTCGTATTCGTAAAGAAGTTGAGTTATACGGTAATCAAGCAGTACTTCCATTCGTTGATGCTTATGTTAAATACGAGAATGGTGTTGCTGTTGAATTCGGTACAGGTTGCCCTACTTATGTAACTGCAGCTGCTAAAGCAAAAGAAACAAAACCTGAGTTAAAAGATATGAATGGATTTGATGTAGTAGGAAATAAAGTATTCTTTAATCCTGCTGAAATGACAGGTTCTCGCCGTCATGATTTCTTAGAAGTAGTTGCTGAACTATCTCAACAAATCACTGTTGATACAATTGAAGCAAGCTTAATCGGTGTAATTGCTAACCGTGCAATGATCTTAACTGACCTTCTTTCTCGTTCAGTATTAAATGCTGCTCAACGTGCGGAAGTTGAAGCTGACTTACTTGCTTTATGTACTGCTGGTCGTTGGGAAATTGACCGTCCTAAACACGGTGGTGCTTACCTATCTATGCCTCTTATCAACAAATTATTCGCTAACTTCGAAGGTCGTTTCTTTGAGGAAGCTGAATTAGAATTAACAAATGAGGCTAAGTTCGCATTACTTGCTGAAGAAAAAGGTATTTACGCTCACATCTTCAGCCCAGTTGTACACCAAGATAAAATGTCTGGCCAAGCTGTAATCATTGGTTTCGAAGTTAAGAAGCCACAATGGTTAGCTTCTCAGAAAGATGAGTTTGGTGTTGTTAACAATGATAGCGCTTATGAGTTTGTATTCAACTATGCAGAAGAAGCTATCGTAGCATTATGTGAGAAGTTCCAAACAGGTCACAGCAATACTGCTAAGAATGAAATCCGTACTCGTATTGCTACACACATGGAAGTTGCTCCACAGTCAATTGATGCAGTGAAGTACTATGTTGCTAACTTATACAATGCTTACACTCAAAAAGAGAACGTTCGCGCGGCTGCTGAGAAAGACTTCATGATGCAAGCTGAAGCTGAGCTTAAAGAAGCTGGTGTATTCCGCAAGAAAAACATGCAATCTCTAACTAAAGCGAAGAAGACTGCTAAGATCCGTGCTAACTACGATGCTACATTATCTCAATACAAAATGGCTCGTGATCTATACAAAGCAGAACTTCGTAAAGAAATGTATGCAACTGCAAAAGAATTAGGTTTAGATGTTCGTCAATTAGTTGGTGCTCTATACCTATTAGTTAACGAAGCAAAAACAAATGGTAAAGCTGCTTACCGTAAAGATGGCCGCGAATATCGTTTCGTAGCATCTAACGGATTCATTGCTTTACCATTCGAAGTGTTTGCGGAAGAAATGAACTCTCTGATCTCTGGAAAAGTTTCTGAGACTTATTTCGTACCACAAGATATTACGTTTACTCTTTTACAATCTAGCCTAGTTGAGAAAGTAGCAGTTGGAGCTGCTCCTTCTAACGAGGTTAAAGTTCGTGTTATGAACCCAGTTGCAAAAGTAGCAAACAAAACTGTTGCTGTTAACCGTAACGTGCGAGTTGCGATTAAACCAGAACAACAAAAAGATTCTGTTCGCCTTGTAATGTACTTCTTAAACAAGGATGCACAAGTTGCTGACGCTATGACAGTAACTCGTGAAGATGCAGCATACATGGGATTTGCTCCTGCAAACTTCAGCATGGCTGGTATCTATGAAATCCCTGTTACAGAAATCGCATTTGGCGAAGAAGGAACGACTGCTATCGTTCGCTTCTAATATTTCAAAACGTTGTATTACTTGGGTAGAGTTGGAGCTCTACCCTTTTATTTTATCAAATAAAGGGAGAGAAATAAATATGAATAACAATGAAATCTTCGCAATGTATATGAACACATTAAATCAACAAGCACAGGCTCTTAATCAACAAACACAAGCTTTACAACAAGGCTTAACTTGGATGCAACAATCAAATACTGCACCTGTTCAACAAGAACAGTCTGTAGATGTTAATACATTAGTGCAACAACAAATAGATGCTATGATGCCAGCTTTAATGAAGCAAGCGGCGGAGGCTGTACAACATACAAATGAAGTGCCAGCACCATTCATTCCTCCACAACCAATAGTGGAAGATATCGTAGAAGATCCTGCACCACAAGAATATGTACTTGGTAACAAACAGTACGATTTATATGTTCGTATCGATAAACCATGTGAAGGATGTCCATTCGCATCTTCATGTGCTTTAAAGGCTTCTCACATTGCACAAGAGTGTGGAGTTATGAATATGAAAGAAGCAGCTGTTGATGCAGGTATTATGGAAGTGAAAATTGAGGTAAACGAACAAACAATGACAACATCTTACCTTGTTTATAAAGATGGTCAATTCATTGGTTCTCTTGCTGACAATAGAGAGAACAAAACAATTCGTGCTGAATTAGAAAAGTATATGGGTCACACTGTTCGCGTAATGACTCACTTAAAGAAGAATGTAGCAAACTCTACTTTCACTGGATTATATGCAGAGATCTTAGAAGTAGTTGAAGAAGTAAAACAAGCTCAACCAGTTCAACCTATTGTAGCACCATCTATGTTTGATGAATCAATTCTTATTCCAGAAGTTCAATATCCAGAACCACCTACACAACCAGAAGAAGCAACTCTAGACTTAGGTGACATCGTTCTACCGATTTAACAGAGCGGGGATTATCCCCTGCTCTTTTTCTTTTATATAGACAGATAAAAATTAAAGACTTAAAACTAAAAAGCCAATTATAAGGAGAGATTTCGATATGACTAAAATTATGACAAGAGAAGATTTAAGAATGCACCTACAAGCACAGATTAACGGTGAGAGTATTAAGCAAGTTCCTAAACCTGTAGATACTGTAACTGTAGCAGAAGATATTATAGATAGCCCTAAGCCTGTATTCAATGTAGATCAAACTACTGAACCGGTTCAACCAAATAAACGCAAGAAGAAAAGAGATATTGTATTAACACCTAGTCAACAATCAGTAGTTAGCAAGATTAAGAGATGGTACTCTACTACTCATGGTTATGGAAAGTTTGAGTTAGCAGGGTTCGCTGGTGTAGGTAAATCTACTGTTGTTGACTTTATCTTAGAGGAGCTTGGAATTAGAGCGGACCAAGTTCGTATGTGTGCACCAACTGGTACTGCTTCACTTGTATTAAAAGAAAAGACACCTGGTTACTCTTGCTCTACACTACATCGACTATTCTATGTGCCTGAGTTAATGAAAGATGGACGTACTCGCTTTGTTCCTTCTGCAGAAAACTTATATGGTGTAAGACTAATCATTGGTGATGAGTTCTCTATGACAGGTAGACGTATGGCTGAGGAAATTCTTCCTATGGCTAAGAAAGCTGGATGCAAAGTATTAATCGTTGGAGATCCAGGTCAGTTGCCTCCTGTAAAAGATGAAGAGTACTTCTTTGTTAATCCAGATGCAATCCTTACTGAAGTATTACGCCAAGCTGCAGATAATCCAATTGTTGCTTTATCAATGGCTATTCGTCAGGCTACAGAAAATGGAGCACCATACATCTTCCCTAACAAAGATCAGAACATTGGTGGAAAAGTATTTGTTGTTAATCGCAGTAGAGTATCTATTGCTCAATATGCAAAGGTAGTTGCTAATGGCGGTGTTGTTATTGCAGGTATGAATAAAACTCGTCAAAGCTTAAACCAAGCTATTCGTTCACATCTTGGCTTTAATCAACCAGTTCTTATGGATGGCGAAACTGTTGTAATCAAAGAGAATATTGATGGTGGTACCAATGGTGAGATTCAAGTCACTAACGGTATGCGCGGTACAGTATCTGAAGTTAAGAAACTAGGCAATGGAAATATTAAGTTTAAGTTTGTTCCTGAAGCATTTGATGGACATCGCTACATTGAAGTAAACGAGGATATATTGTTTGAGAGAAAGACAGCTTCTGAGATTCGTAAAAAGAACAAAGAGCTTAAAGTTCAAGGGCAACGTGAAATCCCATTAGGTGTAGAAGTTCAGTTTGGATATGTTATTACTGGACATGCATCTCAAGGCTCACAATGGAAGACTGTATATGTAATAAATGAAAGTGGAGTATTTAACCGTGGAGCAGATGGATATAAGAATGCTAACAGATGGTTATACACTGTAGTTACACGAGCAGTAGAAAACTTAGTAATTGTAAGATGATTTATAGGAGTGGGGTTCTTCCCTGCTCCTGTTTTTATATGTGCGTTTATATAAAGAACGTAGATATAAGGACGGGATTTACCCGGGCCTTCGGCCGGGGCTGTTGCCCACTGCTAACGCATTGGTCAACCGTATAGGTGCTAACGCACCCTCACTAACGTTCAGGCTAACGCCTATACTTCCGCCTATAAAATGTAGAGCGGGAATCTTTAACTGGACGTGCCCTCGTAATGGATAGGGGCTAACGCCCTATCCGATAGTGATGTAAAGAATGGTTTGGATATAGAACTGGACGTTTGGTTCTGTACCCAGAAGGATAACTCCTTTACCTTTCTTGAGGTAATAATTCCTCTAATTAAATATAGAGTACGTAAAAGTTTAAGTGTACTACTCAAGGGGCTAACTCCCCTACCTTTTTTGATTTAAAAATTTTAATTATGAAATGGAGAGATTTTATTATGACAACTCAACAATTTACACAACCACAATACGGACAACAGTTTGGACAACAACCACAATTTGGTCAACAGCAACAGAAGCAGTCTGACCCATTCTGGTATCGTCAAAATAGTAGTTATCTGTATGGTGTAACAAATGCACCAAGCAATATGCAGTTAGGTATTGAGAATATCTCATTGAAACCTGCATCTGCTAACCAAGTGCCACATGGCATTATGTTCAATGGTTTATTGCGTTCTGTTATTGGTAGTATTTCATTCCAAGTTCGTATGAGTCCTCGTACACAAGCACCATTCGTACAGACTATCTCAACTGAAAATGGAGTAGACGCACAATCAGGACAAAAGAACTATTGGGAGCACATTAACTTAACTCCACAAGTTAAAGCTCAAATTCTTCGTTTTGCTGAAGCAATGTTGACTGGACAAGTTCCTATGCAACAACAAATGCCACAGCAACAATTCGGAATGCAACAACCTCAACAACAATTTGGTATGCCAATGCAACAGCCTATGAATCAAGGTATGTATGGTATGCCAATGCAACAACAGTTTGGTATGCAACCGCAACAGCAAATGCCTATGCAACAGCAACCAATGCAGTTCCCGCAGTTTGGTCAACAAGCTCCTGCTTATACGCCACCTGCACCTCAAAATATGGAACAACAACAACCTGTACAGCCTGCTCAAGAAGAGCAACCAGTTGAAACAGGAGATAAAGTTGAACCACAAATTAAAGAAGATGATTTACCAATCTAAGAGAGAAGGTATCCCCTTTTCTCTTTTTTATTTATACAAAAAACTAAAATCCGAAAGGTGAGAATCCATCATGTTAGAAATCACAACGAACGAAAATTCTATTTACCTTGCAAAAGAAGAAACAAAAGGTTTAGTTGCTGTAGTAGCCAGAAAGATTGAGGAAGGTATTATCGAAATCACTTATTTCTGTAATGGCGTAACGAAGGTACTTAAATCTGCAAGTCTTCTAGCATCACGTATGATTGCTGGTCTTATGGAAGCTGACTATGCAGAGGTAGATAAAGCGGTCAGAGGTGTTGCTTAATGCAAAAAGGTTTTGAAGGCTTAATGATGTCCAATGTATGGAATGGTCTTCGAATAAAGAAAGAAAAAAATATAAAGAATATGCCCTTACATGTATTACGTGTAGATGGTGGCAGTGAAAAAGTCGTGTTCCAAGACGTAGAGGAATTTGATTTTCCTAATGAATACACCCTAGTGGGAACATGCACCATTAATAATCGGGAACACACATTTGAATATATAGCAAAATTCGGGAGGCAGAACTCTACTATTATAGGGTTCTTGCCTGTAGATGAAAGGAAGTTATCATAATGAAGATTAACACTAGAGAATGGTTAGCAATGTCAAAAGAGGATAGACTTCTTTGCATTCGGTTAACTGTAGCGGACAACTTAATGGAACAACGTAAACGTCGAAGAGGCTAACGTCCTCTTCCTTTTTTGTATCTAAATATATTCTAAGGAGAGATATTAACATGTTAGAAATTCAATCATCAGTTTGGTACCGCACAGTAAACGTACCAGTAAGAACACACAACAAGGAGTACGGTTTAAAGGATATTAAGGTGTATCCTGCCAATGCATTACAGAAGTCATACGGTATGGTTTGCAACTGTATCTTATATTTAGTTTGTGGAACGATTCGCGTAACAATTGCTGAATCAAAGAATAATCCAGGAACTATATACCTAATCACACCTGGACAAACACAAGTTGAAGTACAAGGTAATCCACAGTACTACGAGAATGTTCAGCTCAGCTATGAGTTGAAAGCACAAGTATTAAAGTATGTTGAATCGTTAACGAAGCAGGTTTAATCCCCTGCTTCTTTTTTTATGACAATTAAATAGGAAGATGAGGTCAAAAGTAATGAGTACCTTATTCGAAGGTTATACAAAGTTCGAAAGTAAAATTGATAGCAACAAAGATATTTGCATTACCATTGATGGAATACCTACAGTGATTGAGTATTCCTACCATTCTATCAAACGTAGTAAGCACCGCGTCGTATTCGAAGCTGCTGTCATAATGATGATTCAGAATGCGTTTGATGAAATACTAGATTTACACAACGATGAAAGATTTATCGTAATTGACAAAGAGTTATGCATCTCTGTCATTGGTTCATTAAGAGGAGTTGGAGGTGACATCATAATCAGTATTGTTTCTGTTATAGATTCTGATCAACCTACCAATCCTTATGGCACATACACTATTGCAATTTAAGGAGAGATCGTCATGGAAGGTAACGGTTGGCTTTTATTTATTGGGATGTTATTAACGTTTGCTTTATTTATTCGTATTTGTATCACAGTTTTTAATACTGATTCTGGTACTACTGTTAAGAAAGAAAAGAAGAAAGTTGATTCTAAGTTTGAGCGAGTTAATCAAGTAGAAGGTATCCTATATGCTGATGACTTAAAGATTAAGACGTTTAACATCGGTGAGCTTGCAGTTGATAACGTTACAGTTAAGTTGTACAACCACGTAGGTAAACCTGTACAGCCGACTGATATTATTTTCAATGGTCAATCTATATATGCTTTTGCCCCAGTCGGGACTTCTTATCGTGAGAAAGCAGAATATGCTATCCAAGTATTAAAGAACAATGCCAATCAAGGTGCGTTGTCTTTCCGTACAGTGGATGAGATTGAACACATTCTAATTGAAGTAGATAACCTGAATGACTATATCAATGAAGGTAAGGTTTCTCAAATCAGCAATGATTCTGAGGATTTTGTTTGGGTAGGCTAACGCCTCCTTTATATCGGGTGGGGCTAACGCCTCATCCCTTTTTGTGTATTAACAATAACTAGAACGGGGAGATTTAATCATGAATAACTTATATGGACAATTTCAATCAGACGTACAAGGTGCGGCTAACAATATGATGACTCAACTACTATGTGCAGAGAAAGGCATCGACTATAACCAGTTAATGCAACAAGCTCAAATGGCACATGTAAATGGTATCCTACAAGCTGAACAACAACGTCAAATGGCGAACTTAGTGAAACGTCATTATCAAGGAAACAGTGGTTCTATTGTTTCTAAGATTAAAGATATGTTTGTTCCGGAACCTGCACCGAACATGTTCATGCCTATGGCTCCTATGCCTGGTATGCAACCAATGGTACAGAATCCTATGCAACCACAACAAGGGATGACTCCTCAACAGGCGTCGTCCTTTTTAGTTCCACCTCAACCAACTACTGCAGAGATTCCTTTAGAGGACAACTCTCGTATAGAAACGCTTGAGAAGAACATGGAACAAATGATGCAGATGATGAACCAGCTTATGTCTGCTCAACAACAATCTTAAGAGGGGATCACTCCCCTCCCCTTTTTTAAATATAGGACTACCGACGTCCATTTTGATTTTGACTATCTCCCCTTAGTCAAATGTAGAACTACCGACGCCCATGTCCTATATCACATCCACGACTGTATTACAAGTCTAGACATTGCCTAACGAGATGGTTAGGTTTAGTCGTCTATTTAAACCGGAACAATAACAAACGCGGAAAGAGGATTACGTGAAACACTTTTCAACGAGACTATCCGTTATCAAAGTAGATGACAGTTCCTACTATATAGGACTGCAGTTCTATCACTCTGATACTTGGATGACATTCAAACATATATCTCATCGCTACTCTTCACATGCTGAAGCTGCGGCATCCTATGAAAAACTCGATCGCCTTGGTTACATGGATCCCGCTCTATATAGTCATGAGCTATATAAGTAGCGTTGGGGCGTTAGCCCCAGACTCTGATACTTACTATATAGGAGGAAATACACATGAAGAATCCACCACTTAATCCAGGGTTTACCCCTGCTCACTCAGCAGCTTATGCAATGACATCAAACATGAACGACGTAGTTGTAGTCGGACTGAATCACTATACAAAGAAATACTTAGCTTTCGTAATCGAAGGTGACATCGAAATGGATGCAGTCGTTAACTTAAACAGCCCGTATCTGGAACTATTCGTACCGGAAGAATTAATCGAAACAGGAAACTCACTAGCTTGGATGTCGAAGGAAGAACTACCGACACCCGTTTTCTATGCAGACAAACTGATCCCTGCATGTATCTAATTTTATTCACTAAGGAGAGATTACTATTATGCCAACATTTATCGTCAACATTTACGAACGCACTTGGGCCTTCACTAAGTATGAAGTCATCTATATAGATACCGACGGCACCGTTACCCGCAAAGAACGACGTGTCATCAACTGGGTCAAGAATCCGAAAGAAGTCGCATATCGTCGCGCACAAAAGATGGTCGAAGAATGGCAACTGTCAGCTAATGCTGCTCATGCATTCGTTACCTATATAGTAGACAAAAAACCTGTCGCTGTTGCCTGACAGGGGCTTTTTCAAATTAGGCTGAAACACCTCCTCTCGATGGGGGTGAAGCGGGTCTCCGCCCCTTCTAAGCCTTCTGAATGTCATAGGTTTTAGTGGTGGTCTATCCCCTCTCCTACCTGTACGTAAACATAAAGTATGTGATTCTCCCTATATAGTAGACGTCTATATAGTGGTGTGTGTCTCTGTCTATATAGCAGTAGATAAAGAGAATGTCTATATAGTAGATGCACATAATCATAGGGTAATAGTCTAAGTGTTTGTCATATATAGAGAAGTACAAACGCAGTCATATCAAGGGTTTGGAGGTTATCAATCGAGAGAATGGTATTGGTATGTCTATATAGTAATGCTGTCTATGGCAGTGTTAACAGTCTTTATAGCTATTGGTCTACTGTCCTATATAGAGTTGTCATCATAGGTCTATATAGTAGTAGATGTGTAGTTCTATATAGTCGTTATGTCATAGTGTTATGTCTATATAGGTATGTATATATGAGTCTATATAGTGGGTTATATAGAGAGAGAAGAAGCAGTGAATTTGTTTCCGGGGAATTTTCCCGCCCACTATATAATATATATCATTTCGGTATTTTTCGGTCGATTTCACAAAAAAGTTTAGGAGTGTATAAGAATATGAATCTAAATCGTACTATAAGTTTTACCCCTACTGAACTAAAAGTTATCTATAAGAAATTAACTGATGCTAGACTCACTGAAAACGAGAGACGTTTAATGTCACATATAACAATGAAGGTAGCAATTGAAGGTAAAGTCAGAGTATAAGGAGAGATTACTATGTTGGAAGTTTATATAGGTTCTGCACAGCATGAGAAAGTTGCTGCTATGGTACAAGTCTTTATTAATGTTTATACAGGTGAACATGTAGATGTTAAAGAGTTAGAAGGTCGTGTCTTACATCATACATTCACTGATTCATGCGGAAGAAAAGTCATGATGTTTAGGAGGAAATAATATGGATGATGTTCAAGCGTTTATATCTAAGAATCAACACCAGTTCGGTTATGTTATGCAAGTAGCTAGTGAACAATGGAAGAAGAAAGATCCTGTTGGTGCTTTAACTGTTGGTCCTTGTAATTACTATATAGAGAAACATGGTGACTATCATACCGTTCTTGATAAGTTACAAAGTAATGAAACTGCAGGTATTAAACAATTAGCTAAATGTGTTGAGACGTTACAACAGATTCGCTTTATATGTGATAGAGCAAAAGCTACTTATGTTGAGAAGAAAGATGTAGATGACATATTAGAGTTACTTAAGGGAAATGTGTAAAGGAGTTGTTGTGTAGTGACTATCGTTAAGGTAATCATTCAACCTAGCTTTGGTTCGTTTAAGCCTAAGAGAGATTTTCAAAGGCTTATAGATAAAGTAGGTATACCTTTGTGGAATATTGCCGGCCGCGTTAATTCAGCATACGTAAAGTTTGTTGAAGAGAACTCTGACGACAATGGTATTTTACAAGGTAAAGATTCTTGGTCTTATCTTAAAGTTAAAGAAGTTGATACTTCTAGACCGTGGATGATAAACGATTATGACGGATCAGAATCTATTAAATATGTTGACTATAAAGTTGTTAACAAACAATTAAACTATGTCCAATTCATATCATAGGAGGAACAGTCATGGTACTAACATATGCAGAAGAAATTGAACTACGTTATCTATTCCTAAAAGGTTTTACATATTTAGTTCGTAATGAAATCGGATCAGTAAATGTATTTGTTAATAAACCACATCGAGACAAAGAAACGAACTATATCCCTCATGGTAAAACTAGAGGTGGATATGATATGTGGATTGAAACTAAGACTCCTATATCAATAGAAGAACAACGTAGATGTAGAGCTGTTGAATTAGGAGAGTACAAGTTTGTTACTTGGAAGTCTGAACCTATCTTAATATCTGACCTACTAAGTGTAGATAAAGAAAAAGAAGTATATGTATTGCTATCTGATGGTGATGGAACTATGCGCTCGACGGATACACCATTCGGAGTTGCAGTTAAAACTGAAGCTGAAGCGAAGCGTTTTGTTTCAGAAGGTAACTGTGGCTACACTCAATCATATGAAAAACTAACTGTCTTTGACGATAAAGATGAAGCTATTCATTTTGCATTTAATAAGGAGAGATAAGAATGAAGTTTAGAAACTACAAGCAACTGTTAACGGAATTAAATAAAACCAAACAAGTTATCCTTACTATTAGCTTATGGACATACAACAGCAAAAGAATGGTCTTTAAAGTTCCATTCGAACAAATTAAGAATTGTGTAGATGAGGATATGGTGTTTGGCTACTCTGAAAAGGTACTTAAGTTCACTGCTTTAAATGGTCAGGAGTTTAAGTCCCGATTAAATAAATTACGGATATCTAAGATTGATTCTGTAGAAGTTGTAGAACGACGCCCTATGTCATTTGGGGAGATTGAGGAATTAGTTAAGTCTATTCGTAACGATGTTAAACAAGATGCTTATGATCCGGAAGAGATCCTTCTTCTTTGCGATAAAGTCAGTGAAGTACTAGAAGAAAACTTAACTCTATGGTGTCAAAATGGTGGATTACAAAAGGCACTGAAGATTGCCCAAATATGATTAAGTTTATTAAACGTCTTATATGTAAACATAGAGGTCATGATTGGGATACTTACACAGTTGCTACTGGTTATTGGAGTTATGACATAGAACAAGCTGGGTATTGTACAAGATGTGGTTATGATACACATGGGGAATACTTAAAGCATTAAAAGGAAGTGTTATTATGTGCGAAGTTAAAGATGATGTTGTTATTCTTAGGAAAGATACAAATGTTACTTACAGCCCTGGTACTCCTGATAAGTTTACTGCTAAAAGGCACAATATCTTTCTACGTAAACGCAATGACAAAATTAGTTTAGATATTCGAAATGACGGCTACGATGCGAATGGCCAACGTAAGTCTATTTTAAACGGATGCTCATTAACTAAAGAAGAAACTCAGTATTTAATTGAACAGCTTCAAGGATTACTTGAAGAAGATGTAGTAAAAGAATGCTATGGCTGTTCTCACTTCACTCATACAAAACAAGGTTGGTATACTGTTGGATATTGTAAGTTAAAAGATACAACAACTGATGATAAAGATGTATGTGATAAATTCAAAGCAAGACCAAATAGAAAAGTATCATAAGGAGAGATAACATGTCAGGTATAAACAACACTATTCACGATTGTCTTATTAGTGTAACTGGACGCACACCGGAGCAGGATTTAATGAAGCGAGTTATCCGCCTCCTCCCTGCTTCTATCTTATTATTAGCTGAACACTGGGGACCGAACGATACAGAGTTCAGAGACGAAACATTGGTTTGGATTAGTAACAACAAGAAAATGCTAGAAGGTGAACTTTGTGGAATTAACTAAAATCGTAGAAACATTAAAAACATGCAATGCAAAGGTTTATTTAGTAGGTGGAGCTGTTCGTGACTTACTATTAGACATCGCACCAAAAGATAAAGACTATTGTGTCACTGGTATATCACAAGAAGGATTCGAGAGTCTCTTCCCTACTGCTATGTTACAAGGTAAAGACTTCCCTGTTTATCGTATGGATATTGATGGAGAACTTTGTGAAGTAGCATTAGCTAGGAAAGAACGTAAAGTATCTGAAGGTCACAATGGTTTTGTTATCTATGCATCACCAGATATCACTATCGAGGACGATTTAGCCCGTCGCGATATTACTATTAATTCAATGGCTATTGATTTAGAAACAAATAAATTAATTGATCCGTTCTATGGTGAACTTGACTTACGAACTGAAACGATTCGTGCAACTACTAAAGCTTTTTGTGAAGATCCGCTTCGTGTGTATCGTGCTGCAAGATTTGCTGCAGAATATGGTTTCTTTATTGAATACAAAACATCGACGATGATGAATCAACTTAAAACAGAGTTGTTATCACTACCTATTGAACGTGTATTAGAAGAAACGAAGAAAGCATTCATGGCTCGTACCCCTTCCCGCTTCTTCCATGCATTAAAATCTGCAAATGTATTAGATGTTCATTTCCCTGAAATTGATTGCTTGTCAGAACTTGAACAGAACTTAATGTACCATCCAGAAGGAAATGTATTTGAACATACTATGCAAGTGATTGATTCTGCTCGTTATCTTGCAGATGAATTACCTGTTAATAGTGAACTAGTAGTTATGTTCTCTGCCTTACTTCATGATGTCGGTAAATATGTAACAAAAGGTATTCACCCTGTTAAAGGTACTCCTACTTATATTGCACATGAAGCAGAAGGTGTTCCAATTGCAGAACAATTTCTTGACCGCTTTAATTTAAAATCTTACAAGAAGGCTATCTTATTCAATGTAGCTAACCACATGGTTTTCCACGACGCATTCACTGCAATGAAGAATGGTAAAGCTGTTGATTTTATGGAAGGTAAATTTGAATACAGTGGTAGTGATTATATAAGAAAGCCAGGTCTTCTTCCGAGTGTCGGTTGGGCTCAAGATTACATTACCGTATGTATTGCTGATACAGTTGGTCGAATCCGCAACCCGGAGCTACTACCTGCTGTTCTAAAAGTTGTATCTTACATGTTACGTGTATTTAACACTGAAGGTACGCTTAACTTTGATGAACTGATTAGAAAGTTACTGTTCATTACCGGTAGTTATGAATCAGCTAAGAAACTAACTGTTGATTTAATTATCGCTATCAAGCATAAGCGTATCATGGATATGTATGTAGAAAATTCAAATGGTATCGCCTGTCTTCTTGATATTGAAGAATTAAAGAAGACATACAAAGGTGAAAAGTTAGGCTTAATGATTCATAAGGATAAACGTGCACAGCGCACTGTCATTATGAAGAATGCTCGTGAACAAATGACTAAATATATGGGGAAAATGGTATGAATCAAGAACTAACGCCAAGCGAATACTTTGAAATTATAAAAGGTAAAAAGAATACAATAGATGATCAAGAACTCGTAAACATCTATGATAACTGTCTTACTCTTTTGAACAAATACAAAATCACTGGCCAAACTAAAGCTATTAAGAAATTAATCTTTCATTTAGAAACAATTGAAAAAGAACGTAGCATTGTGCAGGCTGGTATCAATACATTTGTTTACCGTGATGACATTGAAGAATTTATTGAGAACATTTCTAAAGATACGGTTAAGATTCAGGATCTTGAAAGTTATGAACGAGAAATACCTGATGATGTTGTTGCTGTTTTAGAAACTGTTAAAGATAAGTTCGACCAGTTCTATGTTGTGTTCACGGATTATACAGGTAAGGTTGAAAAACAAGTAACGAAGGAACGACGCGACAAGGACCCTATCCTCTTCGGAACATTCCAAGATGAGAAAAGTAGAACGGTTATTGACCGCTTCTATTTTATTGGCGATTGGGAAGATGAGTATTGTGACCTTACGCTGGATAAGATGGTTAATAAAGTACAAGCTTCTAAGGGGAAAAATATTTCTATGACAATTAAAACCCCTATAGATATTAAAGAATTAAAAGAACAGCTTTCCCTGCTAGAAGAACATGAAAACCGCTTTATGATGGGCAATAAACAAAAACCCGGTTTCTTCAAGAAGATATCTACGTTCTTCTCTAAAAAGCATTGAAAGCAAATATAGATTTAACAGCTAATCAAGATTTTAATAAACCTGCTCAAAGAAAGCCTTGGTTCTTACATGAAAAGACACTTTCTATATTATCTAGTCGCTTAAGTAAACCTATTCCCTGGGATCAGAACGACATCTTTTCGATGTTAGGTTCCACTCCGAGAAATAGTTTAGTGCCTATTGGTAACAAGGAAGCTATTAAGAAAGAAAAGCGGTGGGCTAAATTTGAGCAAGGTCTATCTTGTGAATGTTGTGGTAAGGATTTATCGCTTATGCCTTGGAACATGACTTACAGCTTATGTACTCCATGTGATGAAAAACTAGACATGGGTAGGAATGGACGAACGGCTATCTTGAATTTATAAAGGGGAATTTATGTGAGAGCACTTATTGAAAACAATATGAAACTACTTATAGAAGAGAAATTAATCCGCACTGATGTAGTAGATCGTGCGATGGTTAACTTAGGAGGTTAATAACCTATGGGTGATTTAGCAGATGATTGCTATGAAGCAGCTATGCGAGAAATGTTCTCCATACAAGAAGCAGTTACTAAATATACTGTAAATGTTCCAGACCAAAAGGTTATTGATGATGTTATCCAATCTTTTAAGGATAATCCAGTTGATGAATCAGATAAACATGAGTGCTTAGCACGAGATATATTGATTACAGTAGCTAGAACCAAAACACTAAGTATTAAACAAAAGACCCGTTTAGTGATGGTATTAGTTGATCGGTACACGGTTGGATATGAATGTAATTATGATTTATAACTCAAGGAGGGCTAACGCCCTCCCCTTTTTTGATTTTTATTCTATTTACTAAGGAGAGATAAATATGAGCACAGTAATTGAAGCATTACCATTTGGATTAATAACACCAAACACAATTGAAAACACCGTTGAAACAATTGTTGATCCATTAGTTGAGAAATATGATTTAGAACAGGTTGAAATTAACTGGACAGAAAAATCTACCTTAGCTAAAACAAATGAATTTGTGGCTTATTTTAAAAAACGTTTGAATCAATTTCTAGTACGTAACGAACGTATTGAAATGGCACATGAAATGAAACATTCGATTGCTGGTGGTTTTCTTTCAGATTCATATATGAAGAATATACCAGAATTAAATAATGAAGAATCTTATCTCGTGACTGAGAATAAATATAAGTCTAAAGATATTGATGTGTTCATGGAAGTTCCTGTATCAGCTTTCAGAGGATTAGATGTTGAAGCATTTATTGAAGAAATACGGGAAGAATTAAAAATAGCTAGTGGTAGCCCATTCTCTTGCCCTACTTTCAACATTAAGAAGTTTGAAAGAAACTATACATATGAATTCATTTCCGTTCCGTATATCTTTGAAGTAGGTATCGATAAGATGACTAGAATCGAATTAATACTATGTCGTGATATTGAACGGATTATGGATTTTGATATCTCAATTAGACACTTCTTTAATTTTGGAGGTACAGAGGTTTATGCGGCGAAGTTTGCTATTGAGGACATTAAGAAAAAACGATTGTCTGTAGTGTGTCCAATCACACCTAAGAGCACATTGGTTCGTCTATTCTATTTCAAGAAACGTTATGGTTTTTCAATCCAGTATACTTCCTTCAATATATTAACATGGGTATTCAAACAAAAAGGAAATACTCCTGAAGAACTAATAGAATATGTAACTACTGTTGAGAAATTTAAATATGACTTCGCTCTTAGAAGCTATCTGTACAACATGGTTCTTGTTTATCTTGAGGCATATACAGAAGCTGCAGATGGAAATGTATCTCGAAAAGAATTTGTATCTCATGAACTACACAGCGTTTTAGCTAATGAGAAGATGTATCGTCACAATCTGTTTGTTAATGATAATGTATCATACTTCGGAGAATTCAAAATGAGTTTCCCTTACTCTGACTTATTCCGACCTATTTACACATTCATTACTAACAATTCTCTTTATGATGTGATGTTTGCAACCGCATTTCCACATGGTTTCTTCGGCAAGTTTTACAAGCATCTGAATATGGGTAATAACTTCCCTGCTTTCTTAGATGAACATGGCTTAGAATATCTTGAAGTGTTAAAGAAATGTGTGTACTCTCCTTACGAATTAATCATGACGTATGTAGAATACGAAGAAACTAAGTCCAAAGAACAAGAATTACGTGATAAGCGAAAGTTTGAATTAGAACTACGCAATCTATTTACGCTTACTAGTGATCAAGACAAGTATCGTTATCTTAATAAGAAGTTTATTAGAAAACTTAAAGCTGGTTATCAATTACACCGAACTTCGCTTCCAGACTATTTTAATGAAGAAGACATTCCTTCTTTCTTAAAATTAGCTAAACCAGAACCAGTTGAGTTTTATAATGTAGGGGCTCCTACCCCTATAGATGAGGACAATTTACCATTTTAATAGGTTATTAACCATGTGTCGTAACTCTTTCTCAGCCATATATACGGTTGACTACACCTACCCATGCGGGGAGACGATACATGGTTTTTATATTGATTTCAAAATTGGAGGGATTTAAACATGAAAAAAGTAACTGATCTTAGTAAAAGATATTGGAAATATATATTAGTCGCAATTATAGCATTATACATTGGTAGCACAACTGGTGGTACATCCACTACAGAATACAATTCAGTATTAGATAAAAATAAAGAACTATTAGCTCAATCGGATAAGCTTTCTAAAGAAAATAAAGAACTACAAGCTAAAGTTGATGAAGCAAAGCCCTACTTCGCATTAGCTGAACAAGAACGTCAAGCTAAGATTGAAGAAGGAAAACGAAAAGAAGCTGAAGCTAAGGCTCAAAAAGAAGCTGAAGAAAAAGCTAAAGCTGAGGAAAAAGCACGAGCAGATGCTGAAGCTAAAAGAGTAGCTGAGGAAAAAGCTAAGAAAGGTTATGATACTGGAATTACTTACGACCAATTAGCAAGAACTCCTGACCAATTCAAAGGAGAGAAAGTTAAACTTAAAGGTAAAGTAGTTCAAGTTATGGAAGGTACAGGCAAAACTCAAATTAGATTAGCTGTTGGAAGTAACTATGACACTATCTTATTTGGTGAGTTCGATACTTCAATTGTTCAATCAAGAGTTTTAGAGAATGATGTAATTACAGTTATGGGAACATCTACTGGTATATTAACTTACAAATCTACAATGGGCGGGAACATATCTATTCCTGGAATGTCCATTGAAAAGATCGAACAATAAAAACTTACATTCTAGGGGAATGAACTACAAAGTAACATATTAACCTAGAAAGATTATATTCTAGGGGAATCTAACGAATACTATTAGATTCTCATACCTCCTCCCCTTCCATTTTGGTTAGGGTTGTTTAATTTATCAAAGAATTATCAAATGTTTGGGGGTGTTTATATTGGCTAACAAATCTATTAATCAAACAATACATAGAATCGAGGTGAGCTGTGGTGACCCATAGTGAACATGTTGCACTTGGAGACTTAGTTGTAGTTGACACTGGTATCCTTGGAAAGTTGGTTTACAAAGTAACGAATGACTTTCTTCATATCAAACTTGAGAATATCGACAATGGCTTTGAATACAATGAGGTTTTCAAAAGTCTTGGTGAGCTAGATGAATTCATTCGTAAGCATTCTAGCAATATACGGTTAGTTGCTTTACATTAGAAGCATATCCTGGGACACATTCTCATATACTCTTAGTAAAGAAAACTAGGGGGATACATATGAAAAAGAAAAAGCGTGTAGGTGAACCAACAAATAAAAATAAGCCTAGAAAAACGGATGGACTACCTTCTAAGAAAAAGAAAGTACGATCTGGAGCTTATTGCTAATCTTTATCTATTGAAAACTAATATTCTAATGAATATATTAAACCACGGCCAAATAGGTTCGTGGTTTTTTGCATTACAAAAACTAAACTTATATTATTGGAGGAATTTATTATGAAAAAGAAAATCGTAGCATTCACAATGGTTGGAGCATTATCTGTAGGAGCAATCGGAGCAGCTGCAAGTTCACTTGGCTATTACAAAGGAACTGGTGTATCTAAATATGTACTACCTGCCCTATCATCACTTGTTGAAAAAGTTGATACGTATGAAAGTAACGAAAATTACTTACTTGATAAAATTGAAGGTCTTAAGTTTGCTGCATCAGACAAAATCAATCATGCAAATGATGTAATCGCTGAAAGAAATGCAGACATTAAAAACTTAGAAGAACAAAAAGCTACAATTGAAGGACAAGTTGCAAAACTAACTAAGGATCTAGAAGCAGTTAATGCTGAATTAAACTCTAATGAAGCTGAACTTGCTAATACAAAAGGTGAACTTCAAACAACTAAACAAGCACTTGCTGAAAAGATCGACGCATTAAATAACAAAATTGCTGAATTAGATACTACTACTTCCCTTCTTAAGACTGCAAATGAAGATAAAGAAGTATTAAAAGGTGAAAAAGCTAAATTACAATCTGAACTAGATAAAGCAAATGCTGAGTATGACAAAATTGTACCTGCAGCAGTAGAAACAGCTAAGCATTTAGACAAACAAAAACCTGCTGATGTTTCTAAAGTAGATACTACTATCCCTAATGTTGAAGAAGGTTCTAACAAAGGGAATCACGGAAATCATGGTAACAACGGGAATCATGGAAACCAAGGAAACAAAGGCAATCAAAATCAACAATAATTAACTCATGTAGGGGCTATCGCCCCTACCCTTTTTGTTTTCTATGAACTCAATTTCTATTGTTATTGTTTTATTTAAATAGCAATTGCGTTTGCAGAAAACTAAACCTGTCACCATGTTACGACACTTCTTAAATTATCTTAGGAATGTGTCCTAGACTTATTGTTTTGGGGAGAAGACATTTGTTCGGTCATATGTCGAATCTAAGTTTCTTGTAAAACACTATTATTTTTTTCATAGAGTACTTATTAGTTAACTTGTATTGACTTTTGTACTCAAACCGTTATGTTTGAAAAGCTAAAATTACACTTCCGGAGGGATTATTAATGGTAGAACTAAATGAGAAAGAACAATTAGAAGAATTAAAGGAAAAGATCGGTGATATCAAATCTGATCTCGTTATTCATATTGAAGAACAGTTCAATGAAATCTTCGCATTAATTAATGGACGTATTGAAGAAATATGTGATGAAGAACATGATGATGAATTCGAAGATCATGATGAAGAAGAACAAGAAGAATATGAAGAGCGTGATGTTCGTGATGAACTTACTTCTGAACAAGCAGCAGAAGCTACAGTCTTATCCGCAAGCATTGCTTCTCAAATTCAACGAGCTAATCAAGAAAACAGTGATGAAGAAGCACCGGTAGTGGTAATCAGCTCCCCTGCTCCATCTTTAGCTGAAGATATAAAGAATCAAATTGATGGAATAAAAACAGTTGCAACAGAAACACCAGTAAATCTTACTGAACAAATTGCAAAACAAATTGCTGATAAAAATAACATTGCTGTGGTTGTACCTGCTGCGTCTGAAGGTATAGTTGATATTCCTAAACCAACTGAAGCAACGCCTCGACCATTAGGTCAAATTATTGAAGAACTACGTAGTGGCGTAAATGCTGGTGTTGAAGCAACTTCAGCAGAAAAAACAGAGCAATTAGTAGAACAAGCTACTACACAAACTCCGGATGCTAATGCTACAAAAGCATCAGAATTAGCACAAGATATCAAAGTGCAAGTGTTATCTGATTCAATAAAAAAGCAATTATAATCAATGACGGAGTTGATGCAATAAAGGAGAAGATCACCTAAGGGAAAGGTGGTCTTTTTTTGTTATTACTTATACATACAAATTAGGGCATAAATATAAAAACGGGACAAAATGTGGATGCAATACACAAACTTGGACTTTTAAGATACAGAGAGAGAATTTAAAAGGAGATGTTAATAATGGAATATGGATTAGTTGTTACTGATGTAAAGATGAAAATTAAAGATGGTAATGGTATGAAAGCGATTTGTAATATTGTAGTAAATGGTATGTTGGCTCTTAATGATATTAGGATTGTAGAAAACAGAAGCGGAAAACTAATGGTTGCTATGCCTTCTAAGAAAATGGGCGATGGTAGATTCAAAGATTTAGCTAATCCTGTCAATGCGGAAGCAAGAAGAATAATTGAAGATGCTGTAATTGGTGAATACAATAAGCTAACTTCTTTAAGCAACGAACTGTTCGCACTTATCGGCTAATACTATAAATAATACTAATAATAGATTTATCGTTATATAAAACAATTAAACTAGTACGTTAACAATTAAATAGGGAATATAAAGTAACACATATAGAGAACTGGTAACAAGCCAGTCGGGACCATTATATAGGTCATCCAAGTTAAACTAGGGAAAGTTAGGACTTTTGCATTCTTTTTAGTGGATTATATGATATTGGACGTTTTTCCACTAATTATTAGTTAAATATATTATAATTTCGTACTCATAACATACAGATATATACCCACCATGATGAGATACACCCAACAGGAGGAAATAAATATGAAAAATTTTAACAACATGCAGGCTGGAACAAACGAAGTGGCAATTTACATGGATTCTTTAAAAGACGGATTAGAAATTACAGCGATGACTAAAAATATTTCTAGATTTATTGAAAAAGAAGTAGTTGGCACAGGACGGAATTTCAAAGTTGATATGTATGCATTGGCTGAAAATGGATTATTAGGATTCGAACAGTTAGCTTCTTTCGAAAATGGCTTGAATACTGAATTCACAATAGGCAATAAAGTTGTCACAAATAAAGAGTCTAAGTATGTTATGGTTGTCCAATGTAAGATGAAGCTGAACACACTCAACAACTTAAACAAAATACAAAAGTTGGTTTATGAGTTATACAGTGCAAACCCCGCACTAGCAAGACAAGCACTAGAGAAAATGACACCCGAAGATCGTTCTGTTATGGATGTAGCTCTTAAATTTGAGCGTTAATATAGGGGGTGTTAATTTTTACACCCCTCCCCTTTTTACTTTTAGAAAGCTACACTTTATTAACCTAGAATACACTGTTTTCTAGTGAAATCTAGTATTTTGTAACAAAAAAAGAGCCTGGGATTTCTCCCAGACTTCTTTTATTTATTGTCTTTTGTACATGCCTAGCATAGCAGATGCTGCTGCTGAACGAGCACTATTTTGAGGAGCTTCTTCTTGTTCCTCTTGTTCTTCAGTATCTTCTAGAACCTCATCATTTTTTTCTTCAATGATCTCTTCTACTTCTACTTCTTCAGGTTCTTCAACGTTTCTTTTTACTTCTTGTACTTCTACCGGTTCTCCACCTACGTAGACCTTCACTTCTTCAGAACTACTCTGAACTTTTTCTACTTTCGCAGGTTTAACTGGAACAGGAATAGTTTGTACTTGTTGTACTTCGGGTTCAACTGTCGCAGAAATATATTCATATGGATTAGGTGGCAAACCATTACGTCTAACCATCTCTTGATACATTAGACTTTTAATCCATCCACTAAAATTTCGAACACCAACACTCTGAGCATAATCATATAGCTTAGCATCATTCACATTAAGAGTATTGAAATAAACCGTTTTGTGTTGTTGGTTAGCCGGTTTTTTCTTTTTAGGCTTATTAGTACCTTCGTTTCTAGCCAATTAAATCACCCTTTTACCGCAGGAGCGAAGGCTTCTTTAGCAATAAAGTATAGTCCTGCCGCATTTGCGTATATTGGTTTTAGACTCTTACTCTTTCTTGATAATGCAAGCTCAGGTTTCATGATTTCCATTTGGTAGTTGTTGTCTTTTAGTTCATTGAATGCATCTGCTAACTGTTCTGAATACCCACCACAAACATGAAGTGTTGAACCTTTTGGCCATTTTAAAGCTTCGATTGAACCTTTAACTTTCTTCGCAATCATTTCAGCTGTTCTATTACCATACATATTTTTGTAGAATTCTACTCCATTATGGATAGTATCTGCTGCTGTCGGTACAAGAATACCGTTAACGAATGCTGCAAGATTGATAGTTTGTGAACCAGCATCAACAACATAAACATTTTGAGATGTGAATTCATTTGAGAAGAATGCAGCCGCACCTTCTGGTAATACAATAATATCTTTAATACGAATATTTAAAGGAACGTCATTGAATACAACTTCAATTGGGTTACCATTATTTTTAAATCTCTTTTCAATCTCTTCAAGTTCTTCAGATTCAGAAGCGCTTACTAGTGGTGTTCCATAAGCTAGATAAACATTAATATCTTCATCATCGAATTTCTCATATTTGTCTAAGTATAAGCAAATTCCACCTAATGCGCGAATAAATGCAGTTTCATCATTTTTAGAACCAGTGCTACTATGGCTATCAACGCCTAGTGGATTGAATGTTTCAATAAACTTAGCATGGTCTCCTAAAATATATCTTTCATCATTAATCGTTAACTCGAATCTGTTTTGAATTCCTAATGCATTTCCGAATTTCATCATTTTTGGTGGCTCAAGGATAGTAATTGAAGGGAATGATCCTTCTCCTTTAGGTCCAACGATTTTAACTGCGTTTAGACCTGCATCTACTCCAAGAATTAAATTTTGTGTCATAAATCGAAACTCCTCTCGAAAAACTATTATTATATGTGTTCGAGATTCATTTTAGCACACATTACCAACAAAATATAGTAGAATTCCACGACATTTTATGATTTTTTATTACATTCTAATTTATTCTAGGGGAATCTAGTTTCTGTTTTGTTTTAAGCTAGCCTTATACAGCTAGCTAATCACTTTCTTTTGACGTTTAGCAGCATTTTCTCTAATACGGTCTACTAGATTATTAGCGAAAAATGCAGGTTCGTATTCAATTACTTCGCCTTGAGATTCATACTTTTTAATGTTCATAGCATGTCTACCTATGGCATTTAATACATCTACCTTGTGGAATGATACAATTTCAGCTTCTGCAAGTGTCTTCTTTACAACGTTAAGTGCTTTTAAATCTGGACATATTCCTACTTGTTCAAGAATAGAATCTAATAAGGCATAATTAGTTCGTCGAGAAACGATAGTGTTTTCTTGTTCGTCTTCTAATGGATCTCCACTATTTTCTTTAGAAGACTTATTTAAGTTGGGTTCCTTCTCGTTGGGATAAATCTCACTAGGGTAAGGATAACTAGAATAAAGATCATTAGTGTGTACATTTTCCTCCCCTAGGGCTGGAATATCTGCATCCCCTGGGGGTGGAATTTCTCCTTCACTAGGGGGTGTATTTTCTCCTACCCCAGGTACCGGAATTTCTCCGTCCCCAGGGGTGGAATTTTTACTACCCTCTTTTTTCACACCATACTTATCCATAGCAGCAGCTATACACTCTTCTAGAGTTTTTAATGGTTCTTTCTTCTTTTTCTTACGCATTTTAACGTGTTTATAGTATTCTTTTTCACCTAGGAAATGTGCTAACGACGCTCCACTAGAATCTGGTTCATTCAAGTAGATTCTATTAGCGCCACCATCTACTGCTTCTGTCGATACTAGTTCTTCAGCTATAAGCTCGTCCATGAACTTAGTAACAGTTTTGTTTGATATGTTTAATGAGAATTCAATTTCTTGATTATCTAAAATACAGTAGATGTCTCCTTTGTCATCTACAAAAGCAGGAGCTTCACTTCCATTAGCTACTGACATTTGCGTTGTGTATATAGATAGATTGAATCGATCTCTTACTAACATGTATAGTAATTTAGCACCGCTACTTAAGTTCTCGCGGTATTGTTTCTTCCAGATAAGTACCTTAGGTAATTTGTAAAACTCTTCGTTTGTTACGTCTTTTATGTTGATTCTTTTTTTAGACATGAAAAAAGCCTCCTGATCCATTAGTAGTTTGATAGTTTACTAAGGACAAAAGACTAAAAAAGGTTAAGAACCGTATTTTGTACTATTGAAGATGATAGTTTTTCATGATACAATAAGTACAAATCGAAATTTTATTTTTTACATTACAATTTTGACTCGAAACGAAATTGTATGTGTTCTTGGTTTTTTTAGTTTTTTGTCCTAGGCTGCGATGCGCGAACATCGTGGCCTATTTTTTTTGTGTTTTTAAGGTTAATCTATGTAAAATTTGTCGAATGGGTATTGACAAATTTGATTTAATACTGTTGATTTTCCTTAATTTCATCATACAAGGGATAAAAAGCGATTGCAATAACCTTTTTTGAGATTATTTTCCTCGGTTTTTTGATGACAAAAATGTCATTTTAGCCAAAAAAAGCATATTAACATTGTTGATGTATTATTTATTCGACAAATTAGGATATATTTTCATATGCCACATGAATGAAATATGTCGATAATGTCATTTATCTGAAAGGTGGGAATTTTTAATGAGATACGATTCTTCGTAATCAGGTGGGGGCTAACGCCCCTACTTTTTTTGCATTTCCTGATGTTTGCAAATATTTATGAAAGGTGGTGGTGCTTTTGATAAAATTACTAGCATTTTTCAAATCAAGTGCTTATGTTACCTACATTAAGCAAACATCAGGAGGAAGTATTTTTGGAAAACCTTAATATCACTATTTACACAATAAACAGCGCAGAAGGAGAAAAGGTTGCAGAAAAATTAGCAAAGTATGATTTGATAGCAACAATTAAACACATTGTACGCGATCGTTTTACTTTTACTGAGTTCAAAGCTTTGTTAGCGTTAACAGACGATGGGTTAGATGATTTATTAACTCAACGTGGAAGCACTATTGATTTCCTTACAGAACAAGGGATTGAGCTTGATGATTTAACATTACGTGAAGCATACAATGTCATTCTTCAAAATCCAAAGTTGCTCAAAACAACCATCTTGACAGATTGGAACAGGATTGCGTATGGTCTAAACGGCGCGAAGATGTTCCTTCCTCGACACGTAAGAAAACAAGAGCAACTAAAGATGTACGCTAAACCAGAAGCACAAGTCGAGTATGAAGAAGCTAGTTGAACATAAAGGGGAGTTGATCCTGTGCAACAACTTACTAATAAACTCGACTCAACTGAAATCTTTCAAACCATTTCTAAGACTAGTATGGTTGAGGATATAATCAACAACCTTGTTAGTTATCCGACATTACATGCAATAAAGATACGTAAAGGATCATTCATCAACTATGAACAATATAAAGTGTTCTTGGCGAATGCACCAAAGTTTAAAAATCGTTTACAGCATTATTTTGCATTGTATTGTCATAAAAATGGATTTGCATCCAAACTTAAAGAAGAATATATCTCCGTTAGAGGTTACTACGTTGAAAAGAAAAACTTTCTCGTATGTCTAGAAGGGGAAGAATTGATAACTATCTATGCAGAACTAAAGCCAGTAACAAATAAGGATTCTGTAGCAGGTCTTTATCATTGGGAGGATAAGTTGAATGAGTTACGAACTGATGTTAATACCAATGGACTATAAAAAACATCTAAAAGGTGAAGGGTCAAAAGCTATTTCTAGTTGTATTATGTGCGATTACGAACTTGCTTTAATCGATGAGTTCACCAATGTAGCGGGTATGCCACAATCGCATACGGACTATGAAGGTATTTTTAGTGTTTGTCCGCAATGTACAACACCACACTTAGAGTTATTAAGTGGAGTGGTAGATTTCAAAGGACCTGTTTTGATTGGGTGGGAATAAGCTCACCGCATCAGCGGTCTCTTTTTTTTGACCTGTTTTAGTAGATTCTAGTGGATTTCGGGATAAAAAGTTAGAGTCTAGTTCATTACTAAAATCCCAAAAAAATATCAAAATCAAAAAAAACTATTGAAAAAACCAAAACTAATGGTTTCGATGAAGGAGTAATTAAATGACAAACATGTTAGACGTAATTTATGCAGATACAAAATTAGAGGTACCAGCTAACACTGATATGAAGGCGTTAGAAGCAGCTATGATTGAGAATTTTCCTGAATTGAAGAATCCGACAATCACGCGAGAAGGCAATACGATTACTTTTACAGCTAAAGCAGGTACAAAAGGAGCAGATACTATGGAAATGTTAGATGTAGTTTACGCAGATACTAAATTGGAGGTTCCAGCCAACACAGACATGAAAGCATTAGAAGCAGCGATGATCGAGAACTTTCCAGAACTAAAAAACCCAACTATTACTCGTGAGGGGAACACAGTAACATTTACTGCAAAAGCCGGAACTAAAGGCTCCGACATGCTTGATGTTATCTATGCAGATACGAAGTTAGAAGTTCCAGCGGATACTGACATGATGGCTTTAGAAGCTGCAATGATCGAGAACTTCCCTGAATTAAAGAACCCTACGGTAACTCGTGAAGGGAACACAATTACTTTCACTGCAAAGGCCGGAACTAAAGGTTCTGATATGTTAGAGGTTGTCTATGCGGACACTAAGCTAGATGTGCCAGCAGATACTGATATGAAAGCACTGGAAGCAGCTATGATTGAAAACTTCCCAGAGTTAAAGAATCCGACTATTACTCGCGAAGGAAACGTTGTTACTTTCACTGCAAAAGCTGGAACTAAAGGCAATGTTGTTCCGTTTGTCCGTAAGTTTGCTATTGGTTTAGCTAAAGTAGCTTAGTAGATTTAAGGGGAAACTAACATTTTTTCCTTCTATCCACTAAAAACAAATGAAATAAATCATTTTCTAGGGGAAACTAGTTTAATACACTGGTTTCCCTCATATTTTGTTTGAATTTAATAGATTGAGAGGTTTGCAGAATGGAAGAACCAGTTGTTTTAACTGTTCAAGCTGAATCTGTTGTTGAAACTGAAACCACTTCAGAAGATAAAGTATCTCCCCTACTGCCTTTACCAATGAGGGTTATGCAAAGTTTTGAAGTAGTTCAAGAGTCTAACTTCTGGCCATCTGAAGTCACATCAGTAGTTAGTAATTTAATGGCACCATCAACATTCGAAGAGTTCGGAGCAATCTTAAATAACACAACATCAAACTCCATCAATAGCATGGATCAGACCATACAGGCACATAACAAGAATTATCGTGGATACTTATCCGAACTTGATAAAACGCCAAATGTCTTCTCCTTCGATGTTGATTATATTTAATGGGAAAGGAGAGTTTGGATGATTATTAATAATGATGTCCAATTTCGCCGAGGAATATTCAATATATTATTCACTTTAAAATCACACCTGAGAGGTAATGAGTTTAATGAGATTATTGAAGAACTTCAGGGAAAACTGGAACAACTTCCTGCTAATGATTTGGAGCAATCGAAGCAGTTTTTCTTTGAGGTAACAAATAAAATAATGCAAGGTCTTTCGGATTACTACAACATTGCTCATGAGCAAGTTAATGGTGATGTAGTTCATGGTGATGTCTTCACTTTAAAAATGGATGAAAATACATCAGAAATGATAGAGACCTACAATAAATATAAAAACATGGCTCGTTTTAGAGACTCGTTTCTTCAGTCATACAATTATGATTTCTGGAGGAGATTCCGTGCTAATTACTACAATCCACGAATTAGTGATGTATGTACAGCAGGGGAAGATAAAAGTCTTGTTTTTAGAACGAATGAGATTCCAGCTATAGGGCCGCTATTCTTACCAAAAGACAGAAATGGTAAGCCTGTTGGAGTTACGACTGAATTTCAGTATTTTAGTAATTTAATAAGTAGGGTGAATTCAGAAAAGAAATATATCGATGATCTTCGTGAGGATTATGAAACATTAAACAAAGCAGTTAAAGCTTTTGATGAGCGACTTCAAGCATCTCTTCGTGAAGAACATATTCGTTTTGGAATTATTCATCTTAAAGAGATTCTTTCCAAAATTGTTATCCCGGTTGCGTTGATTGAGGATGATGAATTACGTGAACTATGTAAAAAACATAACCGTCAGGTATTTGTTAAAACACCTACACTAGATGACTTAATGTATATTGGTTCGTCCGTACATATCTATTCGTCGCATGATATAAGCGATGATTCTAGTTATGTAGCTAAGCCAATTATGATTTCTGAAACACTTCCAACTGATACGGAAGAGTTAAAGTATCTAGGTGTTGGTCAATACACGGGTTATGACGATGAATCACCGCGTAGTTTAGAAGGGGCAAACCCATTCATTATCAACAACAACATCTTTGTTAAGGCTTCTTATGAAGACTTCCTCGCACTTATCCCTGAGGAATTAGTGGAAGATATGGGAATCTGTAAGAATCTAGTGGATTCTTTAGATAACCCAGTGGAAGATATTCAATTAGAAGAAAATGAAACTCTTAAGTCTATTATTGACACTATCAAGGAAGATCAAACATTGGATTACAAGAAAATCATCGACGATTTCATGGCTTCTTCTACATATTTCGAGAATGAAGAAGACAAGGAGACAGGACCAGTGTTTATTCATGCTGCTGAGTATCAATTTGAGAAAAGCAATCTGTCATTCAATAGAGAACTTCTAAAGAAAACGGGTAGACATCCAAATGGTTATCTTATTCTTAAAGATAACACAGGCAATCATGCGGGCATTCGAATGAATGAAGAGGGAATAAGTGAAATTTATATCAATACTGATATTGATAAGATCTTTAAAGCCCTTCAATTGAACGCTGGACTCTACACGATTTATTCTTTCAGACACAGAGAGATGTCAAGGCAAAGAGCTATTCTTACAATGCAACATTACACAGGATAACTTGGAGGAGAAAATATGGTTACACCAAAAACTACGATTGTCTTAGAGCCAGAAAAAGTAACTGTAGAGACGGTTAACAAAGATGGTATCAAAGCAATTAAAAATACAAACATCGAAACAATTCAGCAAATCTTCATGAAAGAACAAGCAATGGAAACGCCGTTGCTTCCTTCTCAATGGGGAGTTGTTAAGTATTATCGTAAAAATCACTATGAAGGATATGTGCTAACGACACCACCAACAGAGCGTGTTGTTAAATTTGATATTGGGCGTAGTAGTGGGTTACCTACTGAAGTTACTCTACCAATTCCACCTATGTTGTGGGTTTTCGAGGTAATGACAGATCCGAACGGTAAAAAGAAATTAACTCACTCGATAACTTACGTTCTAAAGCATGAACTTCTGTCATTAAAAGACAAGGTATTACATGCACCATTTTGTAATATTGGTACGAGTCATGGTATTTGTTGGGGTAGAACTCTACCTGAGGTACCTGTTCCTAAATCAATTCAAAGTATTCCGGCTCGATTCTTTTCACAGCCGTTTAACTATGATTTATCAGGTAATCGTGTAAAACCATTTGAATGGACACATCCTAATGGGAACACTGAAAATACAGAATCGGCTATTTATCACATGATAAACGAAGCCAATAAGCTAAAAGCTGCTAAAGAAGCAGGGGAGGCATACTCTTATCCGTTTGACTCGTTAAAACCAGCTGGGACAATGGACGTAGACACTGCAATCAAAACATATTTACCGGGGATATTCCGTTAGTTTTTAATGGAATGTACGTTAATTTATTAGAAATTAATAGATTCCCCTAGATTATAGTGTATTACCATTGTTAGTAGGGGAATCTGTTGTTTTCTGATTTATACTAGTGTATAAAACTATCTTTGATAGAAAAAGAAAAGAACGGGAGAAAAGATAATGACACTTAATCTTACAAATCTACTAGCGAGTCAAGTAACAGGGTATCTTGCTTACAATGACCATTACAACACAGACACTTTGAAAAAGATTAATTACGTTACTGCAGCAAACGGATTATTCCGTGTTGAAAAAACACCAATTGCTATTTTTAAGGTAAAGGTTCAAGAATACAAGAAACCAATTCCAGGTTTAAAGACAATGGAAGAAGGTCCAGAACTTCTTGTTCCAAAGATTCCATTTAAATTTTTACAAATGGCACTAAGCTTCTATTTAGATGTTTATGAAAAAGATAAAACAGAAGCATCATTATTGTTCTTCTGGAACAAAGACAATAAACGTTTACCTGATGTGTATTCTGATAACTCACCGGTTAAGGGATTAATGTCTGAAGGACAACTTGTTGTTTATGTGCCACGTCAAGAAAACCAAGGTGGTCTTTCTGAGTTTCATAAAGATCCAGTAGTAGATTGGTTAAGAACTAATCTTTGCATTCTTTGCGAAACACACAGTCACCATACGATGAACGCTTATTTTAGTAGCACTGATAATGCGAATGAAAATGCTACACAGTTTTATGGAGTATGGGGCTACATCACAAATCAACAACCAAAATTTGCGTTCCGTTATGTAAGTGGTGATGCAAAAATTGAAATTAATCCGGATGTATTATTTGAATGGCCAATGGCAACGACGACTACGACAGAAGTTATTACTTTTGAAGATGAAACTTTAGAACCAGTAACTTCTATCAATCAAGAACATCATATGTTTAAAGGACCATTCAAGAAACTTGACTACCCTGCTGAATGGATGGGTCAACATACTGCAAAAAGAATTGTACCAGCGTTACCTACAATAGGCGGACGAGGAACTTTTCCCCGCAGCAATAGATATGTCTCCCGTTTCGATGGAGGACTTGACCAAATCGGATGGGATTTTGAACACGATCCGAATGCATTTAACCCAGCTTTTGAAGAAGATCTTTCTTCGGGATTAATGTCAGGTCATACAATTACAGGTTCAGGTTTTGAAGGTGCTGAAGTGATTCAGTTCATGAACTTAGCTGATGAAAAAAATAAATTAGATATTCGAGACAATATTTACGATTTGTGCTCGGAATATGAACGACATGGTTATTCACAAGTAATTGAATCTACCATTCATGGCATGAAACAAAATGCAATTTAATAAATGTGTGCGGGGCTAACGCCCCGACACTTTATGCTATACAGGAAGGGAGAAAAATAATGGCATTCCAATTAAATTTAGAACCAACTTTTACGTTAAATACTAGCTATCAAATGGCAAAAGTTTTTGTTGTTGTTGGCGCTGGTGGTACAGGTGGTTACTTTATTCCAAACTTAGCACGACAAATTTCTATTACCAATAAACTACGTCGCATTGAGCGATTACCAGAACACAAATTAATTGTTGTGGATGCTGACGAAGTATCACTTTCTAATCTTAATCGTCAAAACTTTGTTGAGAAAGATCTTGATAGTAATAAAGCAGAAGTATTAGCTACTAGATACGGAGTTGCTTTCCAGACAAATATTCAATTCCTAGACCAATACATTACTTCTACTAAGATGTTAGAAGATATCGTAATTGCTAGCTGTAATGACATTAACACTCAGATTCCAGTTCTTGTTGATTGCGTGGATAACAACAAAACTCGTGTCTTCATTCATGAAGCAGTTCAAAGCTTGAAAAAGAAAATGCGTGGTATTTATTCTTTAAGTAGTGGTAATGAATTCTTAAACGGTCAGGTTGTTTGTGGTTTCGTTCCTGGGAAAATCTATAACCAAGGTGGATATGGAGACAACAACTGGTTCCGCACACCAACAGTTACAGAAATGTTTCCAGAGATTCTTGAAGGTGGAGATAAGCTTCCAACTGAATTAAGTTGTGATGAAGCAGCTGTATCACATCCACAAAATATCATGACAAACATCAATGCTGCTACTGAACTATTTAAGTTTGCCAATATCTTATTAACAGCTAATACAGAGAACAAAGAGCTTCCCGGCTTAAAATACTTTGCAGTTACTTTTGATACACAGCAAGGTACTACTCGCACGTTCCTAAATAAGAAGAGTGTAATCGATGAATTTATTGCTTAATTCAAATCAGCAGATGGCTCAGGATTTTAGCCATCTGTTTTTTTCTTTTGAAGAACACATGGAACGCGGGGAGCAAGACAAAGCAAAAGAAATTTCTAAAAAGCAAGATACGCTATTGAAAGAACTTAAAGAAAATGGCTATGATGTAGGCGCTCTGTTAGAAGAGTTAAAAACAAGAAAAGCATTCAGAAAGAATTATGAAACTATTATTGTTTTTACTGATGGTGGTGTAAGAAATAATCATGATGTTAGTCAAGAGTCTATCGCTGCAAGTGCATTTGCTATTTATGGTGATCAGAAGATGTTAACACATGAATCTTCTTTTATTGGTGATTCCATTCAGTTACCTTCTGGTGAAAAGATTGATATTAATTCTACATTTGCTGAGTATCATGGATTACTTCAAGCATTACTATTTGTAGAGAAGTATAGGGCTTCAGCTAAAAGAATAATATTTCTTACTGATTGTGCATCAATGGTGCAACACATTCAACAAAAGCTACCACAACAAAGAGTATTTAAAGAATATGTTTTAGATTTAATTAGTAAACTAGATACTATCCCTAATGTAGAGTTAAAGCACATACCAAGAGAGCATAATAAGATCACAGACGGGCTTGTTAACCAACTCTTAGATAAATATGAAAGGGGCGAATATACATGCAATTAACAAATGAAGAAGCAGCTAAGTTAATGAAACAGATACAACCACATATTAGTGGATTCTCCTACATTCTTCAGAAAGATGGAGAAGACGGGCAAGAAGTGGTTTGTGGTGGGAAAATTAAACTTGTTTTTGACATGTATAAATACAATGACCAAACAGAAGGCGATCTTTCCTATGTAACAATTGAAGATGGTCTTGGTGAATTACTCATTCTAGTACCTGGTGTTTTATGGAGGAAACTTGGAGCCAAGAAAGGTGACGTTGTAATTGCAAGTGGAAAACTATTTGCTTTAAAAAGAGAATGCAAATTCAAATCAAAAGCAGACACAGATATTATTGTATCCCACGGATATGAACCTTTTCGTGTACTAGTTAGAGAGATTAAGATACTACCAGAAGAAGGCGCTGAATAGCGTCTTTTTTATTTACCAAAAAATTTAAGAATACTATTTTCTCCTGACCTATTGACTTTTCATTTTTAAATGGTTTTGTTTGTACAAGTGAAAAGAGAATAACAGTCGAACGCCCTTCAATCGACTTGAAATAAGAGGTAAGGTGAGCTGAGCCACTGCATAAAATCAGCGTACTCTCCATTAGTCAAGGAATTTCCGCTGTTTACGTCCGGGAGAGGAGTCTTAGAGGGGTGACGACAACCTCTTGCAGAGAAAGGTCGGGTGGAGTCCTGGTTCTTACGAGAACGTAGCTTACGGACAATACAATGTTGGGCAGGATTAACATTGTGTTCGTATGAAGGGAAACCTTATGTAAAAACGGCGGTGACTCATAATCTCTCAGGTACTTATACAAAAGTAAAAGTGTCATTACATTTATCCTATCCTACATGTTGAAGTCTTATCTTTGGCAGTAGGGTAGGTATATTATGATCTACTACAACTCGGCAGCTAACCAAAAGTATAAGTATCTGGGTAGATGTCATCTATAAAGTTTTTGTCATCCATTTAGGTTATCGACTACTTCATAAAAGACAGTCATCAAAAATAGAAATACAGTCGGTAATCTAAAAGACTACAAAAACCAAGAAACAGTAAACCAAATCATGAGGGAGATGAACAGGTTGACAACTGAAGAATTAGAACCGGTAGAAGGTATTCTTCCGGATGTAGTACCAGATGTAGTTGTTCCTGATGTATCTGATTTCCTTATTGGAGGAAGCAAGTACATCTTAGATCCTAGTACTTTAAAAACACAAGAAGACGTCCTAAACGTTATTAAGCATTTCTCAACTAGAGTAGAGCTTCATGTGTTTGACATTGTAGGTATCGAACGCTATGTAAAACCCGTAACAAATACTCAAACACACTAAGAGATAACTCAGGAGGAATTTAATTATGAAAACATTAACATTAACTAAAGAATATATCGAATCAGTAGCAAAGTCTTTAATCCATGCAACTCCACAAGAAGTATTAGACTTCAAAGCATTAATGGAAGTTCACCCACAAGGCGAAGAAATTGTTGCAGCACTTAACGAAGTAGGCCCTCGTCTTATTGTTGAGGCATTACTTGAAACATTATTCTCTTCAGTAGAAGAAGTTGTTCATGAAGAAGCGAAACCAGAACCTACACCTGCTGTAAAATCAGTTTCTCAATTCTCTACTCAAGAACTTGCTAACTTCATTCGTCAACAAGCTCCAAAAGCAGAGATTGACCCAGTAATTATTCCTTACATTAAAGCAGAACCACAAGTTGATGTTACTGCTTCTATTAAAGAGCAACTTAATTACAAAAAACTTGTAGAAGGTATTAAAGCTCAAGCTGAATCTAAGCCAGCGTTTGACCTTTCTGCTCATATTAAAGGACAAGTAGAAGAGCAACAAGTTGCTAAAACAACTGAAGATAAAATCAAAGGCATTCTTAATACAATCGTTGAGGATATCATTAATGACGATGCTGCTGGCGAAGTAATCAGCTTAGATCCTCAAGTAATTGAAGTATATGAAGTTTTATTCGCAAGTGCTTTCTATGCAAAAGCGAATGAATTAGGTTTTACAGAGCCTGTAGAATATGCTCATGAATACACGGCTTACATCTTAACTTCACTTGCTTCTTACTTAGTTGAAGAAGAAGGTTTCGAACTTTCATTCAATGTAGTAGAAGGTAAAGTAGTAGCTGGATTAGTTTAATACCATGCTAATGAAAAATATAGGGTAGTTAATTCTACCCTAGTTTTTCTGGAAGGAGAGAAGTATATGGATGATAAGTTTCTTATCCAAGCCCTTTTGTATGGGATTAATCAATTAGCAACTAAGCAATTAACACAAATAGACGCAGGTAAAGATGTTCTCATCTCTTCTATGAAGGTTTTAGATGTTGGCAAGGAAATAGTTGTACCTAAGTTGTTTAAAAGGGAAGCTTCATCTTGTTATGACATAAGCAATCACAGAATGATTAATAACTTTCCTTTATTGTGCGAAGTGTTAACTGTTTATCTAAGGAAAAAGAAAGAATTAACCGCTGAAGGTAGAGTTAAGCGTGAAGAAATGTTTAAGTATCGTCACAATGGGAATTCTACACTGCCTTTACAGTTTCATGACTTCTTCATAGTAGAGCAAGCATATATGTTTTCATCAGCGTATCTTGATTCATCTGATGAGTATGTTTACGAATACGACGGTCTTGTTGAATTAAGCGCATTAGTCGCGATTTATCTCTTTGAAAATATGACACGAGAAAATGAGTATAACTATTATGGGATTTGTACCAAGATGAATGAAAACCCAGGTGGTCTCTATAAGTTCAAAAGTGAAACAAATGTTGTGTCATATATCAATAGCATAGTAGCAAATATTAATGGTATTGATGAATACGAAGAAGATGATGAAGATGAAGACGAGGACGAAGAAGAATGACGATGACACTCACGAATAACAGAATGATACCTTTCGCACATTTACATTTACATACACCAGAAGGTAGTTTGTTAGATGGATTCTGTCGTATTGATCCAATGATAAAATTAGCTCAAGAATTCGGTATGGATTCAATTGGTGTAAGTGATCATGGTACGTGTTTCGCACATATTCAGTTCTACAAAAAATGCAAGGCAGCAGGTATTCATCCGGTTCTTGGAATGGAAGGATACATCGCCCCTAGAAAACAGTGGAAAAAAGCAGATTTTGATAGAATCAACTACACTGATGTTGCGTATCGTACAAAAGAAGAACTGGCTAAATTAGAAAGTGAAGAATATATAGCTTTTGAAAAGAAGCAAAGAGATTCTTTCACTAAAGGTAAAACTACGAAGCCTGAACATATTGAGTTCTTGGCGAAGTTATATGAAAAGGATCCAGTAGCGTTTGACGCACTGAAAAAATCTACTCGTTGGTATTTATCAGGAAAGCAAGATGACAAACAAAAGCGTTTATTTGAATGGTCTCCTAGAATAGCTCACTTGCTTATGATTGCTAAAAACAATGAAGGTTATCAAAACCTAATTAAATTAACAACGATTGGTTCTGTAGAAGGATTCTACGGAAAACCTCGATTCGATTATGGTGACATTAAGAAGTATGGTAAAGGAATTATTGCAACTTCATCTTGTCTTGGTGGAACAATTCCACAATTAATTCGTAGAGGTAAATTCCGTGTTGCAAAGAACCACATTAAGTTCTACAAAAAATGTTTTGATGAATTCTATCTTGAAATTCAGCCTAGCACAATGCAGGAACAAATTCTTGTAAATAATGTTTTGATAGAGTGGTCAAAAGAATTAGACGTTCCTTTAGTAGCAACTTCAGATGCACATATGTTACGTCCTGAAGATCGTCCGGTTCATAAAGCAATTACCTCTATCAATAAAGGTAAAGGTGAAGATGAATCAGATATCGACGTTTATGAGCATTGTGTATTCTATTCTGCTGAAGAAATGTTAGCGATGGGAATGCCTGAAGAAGCATTGATCAATGCTTATAACATAGCTCATTCTTGTCATGTTGATTTAGATGAATCAAGCATTAAGTATCCAGAGTTTGAAGTACCAGATGACTTCGATTTCGATAGTTATTTAGCTCATATTTCAAATAAGGGCTTAATGGAGAAAATTGCAGAGGGTAACTTTGTAGGGAAAAACTTCTACAAAATGTATAGAAAATATAAACGAAGACTTGATTATGAGCTAGAAGTAATTAAAAACAAAAACATCAGTGCTTATATGTTAATAGTTTGGGATTATATTAACTTTGCAAAACGTAATGATATTTTAGTAGGTCCTGGTCGGGGTTCAGCTGCAGGTTCACTTGTAGCATACGTCACAGGTATTACTAACTTAGATCCGATTCGTTACAATCTATTATTTGAACGTTTCATTAATCCGGAACGCCCTGGTTTCCCAGATATAGATACCGATTTCGATTACTTAAGACGACATGAAGTAATTGAATACGTAACTAAGAAATATGGTGCAGATAAAGTAGCACAGATTGCAACGTTTGGTACTTTGTCTACTAAGTCAGCATTAAAAGATATTGGTCGAGCACTTGGTATTGACCACAATGAAATCAATGAAGTAAACAAATATATTCCTTCTCATCAAGGTAAAGTAATGCCTATCTCTGAAGCTTTAGAAGAGATTAAAGAAGTGAAGGCTTATGCTAAAAAGTATCCAAGATTATTTGAATTAGCTTTAGAAGTAGAAAGTATGCCACGTACTCAAGGAATTCATGCTTGCGGAATGCTTATTACTGCTGAACCAATTACAAATGAAGTAGCACTTGTAAGAGGAAAAGGCGGAGAAAGTGTTGCGGGATATGATGGCCCTACTTTAGAAGCTAAGGGATATATTAAGTTTGACTTCTTAGGACTTAAAAACTTATCAGTAGTTGAACTTTGCCGAAGAATGGTTGAAGATCGATATGGTTATTTAATTGATGTAGATAATCTGATACCAGAAGACCAAAAAACATTCGATATGATTCAAAGAGGAGAAACGGATGGAATATTCCAGATTGAATCTGATGGAATGAAGAAAATGTTTATGGGTCTAAATAAGGTAGATTTTGAAACATTAATTGCAGGCGTATCATTATATCGCCCGGGTCCGATGGATTATATTCCTAAATATACTGCATTGGCGAATGGTCATGAAGAAGTACCTGAAGTGCATCCTGCTTTTGATGAAATCACGCGGAATACGTTCTCTATTATGATTTACCAAGAACAAGTAATGCAGGTTTCTACTGAGATGGCAGGATATTCAAAAGGAGAGGCAGATGTCCTTAGGAAGGCGGTCGGCAAAAAAAAGATAGAAATCTTAGAGCCAGCATTAGAAGAACTCCATAATCGATTAACACTGAATAACGTACCAGCTCAGGTAGCTACAAAGATTTGTGATGATATACGTCCGTTCGCGGGTTATGCATTTAACCGTTCTCATGCTGCATGTTACGCATATATCGCTTATCAAACTGCTTACCTTAAAGCTAATTACCCTCTAGAGTACATGACTGCATTACTTCAAGTATTCTACACAGAGGAAAATAAGGTTGTTAAATTAGTAAAAGTAATTCGAGATATGGGAATTGAAGTATTACCTCCAGATATTAATCGTTCAGAAATTGGATTTACGATTGATGGTGAGAATGCAATTCGATTTGGACTAGGTGCTATTAAAGGCCTTGGAGAAGCAACGCTAGAAGCGATTCTTGAAGAACGAAAACCAAGAATGGCTCCTGCTGTTCGTGATGCAGATGGATTAGAAACTATAATCTCACAAGAAGAAGCAGATGAAATTGAAGCTACTCCTGATCTTGATATTGTAGTAGGTTCTGTTGCAGTTGGTGGTCCATTTACATCAGCAAAAGATGTAATTAATCGTATTCCTAAGAAGAACTTCAATAAGAAAGCAATAGCATCATTATGTTACTCAGGTGCTTTTGACACCTTAGCTGAAGGGTTATGTAATAACCGCTTTGAATATTTAGCCCATATGTATGATATTCGTGGTGAAGCACCAGATACAGAACTAATTGAACAGATTACAAAGTATACAGACCGTATCAAGTTTGAAAAAGAACGCGAAGTACTTGGATTGTATATTAGTGGTCATGTTCTTGATCGATTAGCTGAACCTACAGATTGGGAAGGATTAGATGATGCCACTCATACTACAATGGTAGCTCTTACAGAAGCACGCGTTATACGCACGAAGAAGGGCGACAACATGGCATTCTTACGAGTTGATACATTAGAGGGTGAACGTAGCTTAACATTGTTCCCGTCCCATTATGAACAGGTAAAAGAGGGGTTAGTTGCAGGAATGATAATGAAGGTTGGTATAAAAGGTCAGATGAACTGGCAACGAAACCAAAAAGATTTCATTATTAATTCGATTACGATTCCGAAGAAAATTAACAAAGATATTTGGAAGCAAATTGAGAAAGATAATGTTCAATTAGGAGTGGCGTAAATATGCTCCAAAAAGAAAAGAAATTGCTTCTAGTTTGGGCTCTAGTACTCGTTATAGAAGCAATATGTTATACAGAGAAACCAACTCAAATAACTCAACTGGCTCTTTCCTTGAGCGTTGTTTTCTTTTTAGCGGTATTACTTGATATCGTTGTTAAACTTATTAGAAATTCAAAGTAATTAGGAGCTAATAAAATGAGTGACTGGGAAGTATTCAAGGAATGGTCAAAACTAGAAGGAACTGATATAGATGATTTCCGTCTTCAATGGGGTCACTTACAGGTACTTCAAAAAAGCTTTGAGAATGATAAGAAGCAAAATGCATTCAATTATCTTAAAGCTATTGAAAATGTTCAATTAGGAGCGGAGTAAAATCCGCTTCTGCTTACTAATACACGAGGAGATATATAATGGCGAAAGTAGTTAGAAACAAAACAAGGTTATGGAAGAAAAGAATTGCGGAATATTTAGCAAGCGGGGAAAGTAAGTATCATTTTTGTAACGGTAAAGACTTCCACGAATCTAATCTTGTTTATTGGATGAACAAACTTGGGATTGAAGATACTGGTGCTAAACGTTACCGAGCAGCACAAGCTAAAAAGAAAGAAGTAACAGATAAGCAGTATTTCGCGAAAGATGTTACTCAGTTGCTTAACATTTCGAATAAAACTTTATGTCGATACTCTGTTCTTTTAGAAAAGTATGGGCACAATTTTGGTAGAAATAAGTACAAACACCGTATCTACTTTATTCAAGACATCGCACTTTTAAGAGAGGTACACGGTGCTAGAACTATAGATAAAACAGTGGAAGAAACAGTGGCTGAACTAATTGGTGGTAAAGCTGTAGCAACTACACAAGAAGTGAAAACTACTCAGTTAGTTTTACCGTTATTAAATGCAGCGGGAGAACCTGTTAAGAAGTCAACAAACAAACAAGATAATATCAACACAGATAAAGATGATTTCTTACGAATTAAAATTGGTGAAGCTTCTATTGAAGTAAAACCAGGTTTTGATCCGGCATTTGTTAGTGACGTAGTAAAAGCACTTTCTGTAAATATCTAAAGAATAAAGCGGCGTAAAAACCGCTTTTATTTTTATAAGGAGAATATCTATGAAAAAATCAATTGGTATTGTATTACTTGGAGTTATGCTTTTAGGAGCATGTGAGAGTTCAGCAGGTGCTTCATTAGGCAGGTTGAAAGTAATAGGAGAAGATAAAATAGCAAGTGATATCACTATTTTTGAAGATACAGCGACAGGCTGCCAATTTATGAATACAAACCAAGGGTACGCTGCTTCTGTTACACCTATCTTAACACCAGAGGGTAAACCTTATTGCCCGAAAAAGTAATTCACACAAAAGAGAAATATGATGTTAACATAAAGTACTTATATACTAGGAGGGTTTTTACATGTTTGATTTAAGAGCAAGATATCTTCACTTAGTAGGCGAGCTTACAATGCTTAACCACCACTATTACACAATGGATAAACCAATTGCATCTGATGCAGAGTACGACAGGCTTTATGATGAATTAGTAAAGATAGAAGAACTACATCCAGAATGGACAGTAGCACATTCTCCTTCTAATAGAGTGGGTGGAGAAGTTCTTGATAAGTTTGAGAAGAAAGAACACACAATGCCACTTTACTCATTAGAGAAATCTCAAACTTATGATGGGGTTCGAAAGTTTGTTGAAGATGTTAAGCGTGAGTTTCCAAACGCTACATTCACAATAGAACAAAAGATGGATGGATTAGCTAACGTTCTACGTTATAGCGGCGGTTCTTTTGGTGAAGGTAGAACAAGAGGTACTGGTAAAATAGGAGAAATTGTTTCTGAACAAATTAAAACAATCCGTTCTATTCCATTGAATATTCGATTCCAGGGAGTAATTGAACCACGCGGAGAAGTATTTATGCCTATTTCAGGATTCGAAGCTTACAATGCTTCCTTACCAGAAGGCGAAACTCCATTAAAGAATCCAAGGAATGGAGCTGCTGGTGCTTTAAGAAACTTAGATCCACGAATTGCAGCTTCAAGACCATTAGATGCATTTTGGTATGACATTGCTTATAGCGAAGGAATCACGTTTGAAACTCAAGCAGAAATGATGACATTCCTTCAAGAACAAGGATTTAAGATCAATCCGTACTTCTATGTAACAGACTCTATTGATGTAATTATTGAGAAGCTAGAAGAAATGAAAGAAGTTCGCCCTACGCTAAACTGGGATATCGATGGAATGGTTATTAAGGTTAACGAGTTACATATTCGTGAGGAACTAGGTTATACGTCAAAATTCCCTAAATGGGCTATTGCATACAAGTTTGAAGCGGTTGAAGAAACAACTACTTTAAACTCTGTTACATGGGAAGTAGGTCGTACTGGTAAACTTACACCACTTGCTCATCTTGAGCCTGTTGATATTGGTGGAACTACTGTAACAAAGGCTACTTTAAATAACTATGATGATATCTTACGTAAAGGCGTTAAGGTTGGAGCAGAAGTATTTGTTCGTCGTAGTAATGATGTTATTCCTGAAATCATGGGAATCGTTGAAGGTAGTGAAGGTACTGAAATTGTACCACCTACTCACTGTCCAGAATGTGAAACTGTATTAGTTCAAGATGGTGCTCATCTACGTTGTATGAATATTGATAGCTGTAGTGCTCAATCAGTTGGTAAATTCACTCACTTTGCTTCTCGTGAAGCGATGAATATCGACTCTTTCAGTGAGAAAACTGCAGAACAATTATTTGAAGCAGGTTTAATTCGCAATAGTTTCGTTGATCTATACCGATTAGACAGAAACGAGTTATTGAAATTAGATAGATTTGGAGAAAGAAAAGCAGACCGACTATTGGCTGCTATTGAAGAATCCAAATCAAGAACACTTGAAGCATTTATCTATGCATTAGGTATGAGACATTCAGGAAAAGGTACTGCAGAACGACTTCTACGTTATTACAACAATATTGATGACATTGCGAATGCATCTGTAGAAGACTTGATGAGAATTGAAGATATAGGTTCATCTGTTGCTCAAAGTATTTATGATTACTTCCATAACGAAGGTAATCTTCAAATGATTGAGGAGTTAAAGGCCCTTGGTTTAACACTTACACATGTAGCTGCAGTGTCTTCCGGTAATCAATTAGAAGGTAATACATTTGTTATTACAGGCAAGGTATCGCGTCCTCGTAAAGAAATTGAAGCGTTTATTAAAGAACATGGTGGTAAAGCATCGGGTTCAATTTCTAAGAATACGAATTATCTTGTTGCAGGTGAAGCTGCAGGAAGTAAATTAGCAAAAGCACAAAGTTTAGGCGTAACTGTTATCACTGAAGAACAGTTATATGAAATGGTTAACGAAGGTTAATTTAGTAGGGGCTAACGCCCCTACTTTTTTTGTTGTCCATAAAATACTAATTGACAAAACACTTTTAAAAGATTGTATTAGCTAAAGCGTTTTGGGATTAAGTTTAATAGTTGTAAATTTTAATCTGACAAATTAAAATCTCTTAGCAAATGAGCAAGAGAAACACACTTTTAGAGAGAGAAAGTGCAATCTGGACCCAGATGGCCAGGAACAGCACGGGCTGCACCCATCTCTGGGGCACCTGAAGCTCCCCCGGATGAGGCTGCGCCGCGTCGGGACCACTGCAGCTGGAGTTAGATCTAGTAAACGGCACCTTTCTTCGTCAAATATTCGAACACACTTTCGAAGAACTATTAAACAAGAAGATAAAAAGGAAAGGATATTAACATGTACTATACACACAACACAAAGAATCAAAACGATTCAAAGTATCAGCGTTTTAGTACTACTAAATTAAAATCCGAAGAAATAACAATTGAGCAGTATCGTGAGTTCGAAGCAATAAATAAACAAATACTCGGACTAACAAAGAAAATAAAAGACTGGTTAACTAATAATCAGTCAGCTATTAAGTATTCGATTTTTAATCTACCTAAAATGACTGGTGGGTTTAGAACAATTAAAGCACCGGAAGAAAAACTTAAATCTTTTATGAGAGAAATTAAATTTGATTTAGAAAGCATTGGTATAGTACCACATGATTCAGCTTATGCATACATCCCAAACCGTGACTGTTTAAAAGCAATCCAATGTCACCAACGGAATAAATCAAATTGGTTTCTCAAAATGGATTTAGAGAAATTCTTTAACAATTGTTCTGAACAAGTTATTGCTATCCAATTAAAAAAGTTGTATCCATTCAGCTTAATGACCGAAACAGATTATACGAGTTTTATTAGTAGTTTATGTGGTTTAGCCTGTCATGAAAATGAATTACCACAAGGGACTCCGCTTTCTCCGATACTTACTAACTGGTTGATGATTAGTATAGATACTCAAATTAACAACGCATTGGCAGAAAGAAGCGAGGAATCTTTTATTTACACTAGATATGCTGATGACTTGCTTGTTAGTAGTAAACAACCATTTAGGCATGAAGAAATAGTTGAACTGGTTAAAGGAGTACTAGAACAAGAAGGAACTCCATTCACTATCAAGGATACAAAAACGAGATATGGTTCAAGATCGGGAAAGAATTGGAATCTTGGCATTATGTATAACAAAGATCATAACCTTACAGTTGGTCATAAGCGTAAGCGAAGAATTAAAACGATGTTATTCCAATTCTATCGAGGACAACGAGATAGGGGATATGCTTTAGAACTTAACGGAGAATTAGCATATCTTAAGAACATCGAACCGGACTATCATGACTACTTAATAGGTTTTATGAATAGCAAATACAGATTCAACTTCAAAAAAGCTATTAACATAGCAATCAAACAAAATTGATTCCCAGGGGTGCTAACGCCCCCTCCTTTTTTGAATTTAATTAAAGGAGAGATTTAGCTATGACAGAAAAAATTACAATCGCAGTAACTGCACATCGTCCAAATAAATTATATGGGTACGATTATTTTTCACCAGGTAATCTTGCTATCGCTACTAAACTACGAGAGCATCTTCTTTCCCATTTAAATCAAGGGAAACAGGTACATGCAATAAGCGGTATGGCATTAGGAGGAGACACAATTTATGCGTTAGTCGTCCTTAAATTAAAAAGACAAGGATATAACATTACCTTAGAATCAGCTATTCCATGTACTGCACATTCTAGTCAATGGCCAAAACCATCTCAAGATCAATGGAAGAGTATTGTGGAGCAAGCTGATGTTGTTACATACGTTTCTAAACAACTATATAAGCCTTACCTGATGCAAAAGCGTAATGAATATATGGTTAATCGATGCGATGAGCTAATCGCTGTATGGGATGGTACAACAGGTGGTACAGGCAATTGTGTAGACTATGCCATAAAGAAGGAGAAGAAAATGGTACAAATTAATCCGAAAGAATTAATCATTCAACATAAAGGTGATATCTTGCGTTCAGATTGTGACGTAATCATGCATCAAGCAAATTGTCAGTCTACGATGGGAAGCGGTATTGCTAAACAAATTCGAGCAGAATTCCCGATTGTGTATGAAGTAGATTGTGCTTCTCCATTTTCTCCTGCAGAAAAGTTAGGAACATATACTCATGCAAATGTTCACAATAACGGAAAAGATATAGAAATAGTTAACTTGTATGGGCAACTTTACTATGGAGCAGATCGACAACTATATACAAACTATGAAGCTTTGAAAAAAGCTTTGTTCAGCTATTTGACTGACCGCTTGCTAAGAGAACGTTCCTTGTCTCAGCTAAAGATTGGTGTACCTAAGTTTATGGGTTGTGCAAGAGCAGGTGGAGACTGGAATGTGGTAACAGGCATCTTAGAAGAAGCTACTAAACAGTTTAATGTCTCTATTCATACTTATGAGTTTGCGGGGTAGTATCAATGACTAGAGCAAGAAGTAACAAGGATTTAGTAGAATTTAAAATCCGTGAAATAAACAAGTATGTGTCTGGTTCCGGTCAATCTCTAGTTCTCAATGAAGAGCTAGAGAACGACGAACCATATTGGGCTCTTAAATGGGAGAGGGATTTAGATGCTGATCATGTCATGGAAGAGCATGTTTATAGCGGTGAAATCTTTGACATCTTTGTTTGTTTAAGCGGTATAGAAAATGGTATTCGAATGCAACGATACAAGGAGGAGTCTCATAATGGAATCAGAACAAACACAGGTAGTTGATTGTATTAATAAAGGCGACCTTGAAATGTTACTAAATGTAATTTTGAATGAAACACAAAATGCAATTGAGGTCTGCAAAAATAATGACAACCCATCTATAACAATTAAATATATGCAATTAATTATATCTCAAGCTTTATTAGCGTGGGACATGCAAGAATTCGAAGAAGCAGATGGTGAAGAATATTATGACTTCATGAAGGAAGCTTATGAAAAAGTTAATCGTTTTAAAAGAATTGAATGGAGAGGGTAATCAATGGACAAATTTGGGGATCGCATGAAGAAATACGAGAATGCATATCGTATTAAGCTACCTGAAAGAATGCCCGTAATTGTAAGGATTGATGGAGCACACTTTCATACATATACAAAAGGTTGTGCTAAGCCTTTTGACCAAGATTTAGCAGAAGCATTTTGGGAAACATGCAAGTACTTAGCTCAAAATATTATGGGTGCAAAACTGGTTTATCATCAGTCGGATGAGATTAGTATTCTTATTACGAACTACGACAAGCTTTCAACTCAATCTTGGTTTGAGAATAACCTTCAAAAAATAGCTTCTGTTTCAGCTTCTATGGCAACTGCAAAGTTCAATGAAGTTATGAGAGAGAAATATCCGGACAAGCCACTTGCTACATTTGATGGTCGCGCACAGGTATTACCACAGGATGAGGTAGCAAACTACTTCATTTGGAGAATGCAAGATGCTTCAAAGAATAGCATCTCAATGGTTGCTCAAGCTAACTTCCCACATAAAGAGCTGCAAGGCCTTAATGGTAAGGATATGCAGGATAAGTTAATGACTGAGAAAAACATCAACTGGAATGACTTACCTGTATGGCAAAAACGTGGTGTGTGCATTATTAAAGAATTCTACGAAAAGAATGGTGCTTTAAGAAGTAAATGGTCAGTAGATCATGAGACTCCTATGATTTCTAAAGACCGTGAATATGTAGAACAATTTGTTTACTTAAATAGAGGTGCTGCAGCATGAAGAAATTAATCGCAACCGTATTAACTGTAGGATTAGCAACAGGTATTTTAGCTGGGTGTAATAATGATCCGTATATGCAGAAGCAGGATGACCAAGTTATTAGCATTGATTATAAGATGCTAGTAAAAGATAAGCTTTATTACATTCCTCATGAGAATGGGAAGGCTGATCTTCCTCCGAGATATGAAAAACTTCTAACAGATAATCCTAGTTTAGAAGTCATTAGTGTTTCTGTGAATACTGATGAAAACACGAATAATAGCATCAATGGCTATTACATCTTTACAAAGAAAAAAGAAGATAAATAGTAATCGGGCAGGTGAAAGCCTGCTCTTACTTAATTAAAGGGAGAGAGTTATAATGACTGAAAAATTTACGTTCTTTTGGAATGGACCATTTTCTCAATGGCATCAATCTTTATTTATGGAAAACGGACAAGTCTTTACATGTGCCGAACAATATATGATGTATCACAAAGCTATGTTGATGGGTGATATTAAAACTGCACAGTTAATTATGGATGCTGGTTTTAACCCAAGAGAACATAAAGCATTAGGGCGCAAAGTAACACCATTTGATGCAGAGTTATGGAATGATAACTGCAAAGAGATTGTTTACCGTGGTAACTACTTGAAGTTCACACAAAACACTGAGCTTCTTGAAGTATTGAAATCAACAAAAGGGACTGAACTTGTTGAAGCAAGCCCATACGATAAGATTTGGGGAATTGGATTATTAGATACAGATCCTCGTGCTCAAGATAAAAGCACATGGCAAGGAACAAACTGGTTGGGTGAAGTTATTACTCAATTACGTATGCATTTAATCGGAGAGTAGGCTAAATAAGCCTGCTTTCTCCACATTGTTCACTACAAGAAGGGTTGGCGTCCTTCAAACTGTTAATGTTTGTCTCATGAGAAGGGTGCGGTTAACTACGACGATCTACCTCCATACCGCACCTTTCTTGTAGTGAACAATGATTATGTACTTAGTTAATGAGTAGGCTATGCCTGCTCTTATTTTATTTGTAGAAGGGAGAGAATCATAAAATGAACGAATTACAAAACTTAGGATGGCGGCGATTGTTGTTAACCAAAGAAGAAAAATTCCGAGTAGATTTAAAAACACTTGGCAAAGAAAAAGATAAAGTTCAGAAGACAATTATTATTTTTGAAAACTTAACAAAACCTCGTTATGTTTTTCACTTATTAAAAAGATATTTTCGTCCTTATATTTATAAAACATATTGGGCTATTTCACCTAAGCGATTACGAGTTTGTAGAAGAGGGACAACCATTCAAGAATTTTTACCCTGGTTTAATAAGTCTCACCTCTATAAAGACAGTACAGGTGTGATTAGTCGTGCATATGGTGGAGATCCCGCGTATGTGTATTCATGGAAGAAAGCTCATGAGATTATGACACAGTATAAAAAAGAAGAAGAACAAAGACGCTTACAATTTAAAATAGATATGTCTCTTAGAAGAATAATTGGAGGTAAATAATATGAGCGAAGCTATGTTTACAGTAGAAGAAGTAAAGGCGAAGTGTCAGAAGAATACTTGGTTGAAGATTGGTGGTTGTGATTTTGAAGACGACCCAATGATGGAACTCGACTATGATTACGGTCTTTATACTTGTCTAAGTCTTCTAGAATTAGAGCAGAAGATGAAACAAGGGAACTGGTCTATCCGTTCAGCTTTTGCATATGATCGCTTATTATTTGTAAATCAAGTGAATGGAGGAGACGAATGGTGGACATGCTATAAACATGAGGACGGTAGCATCGAAGATTTCGAATCTATTACCTTCAGAGGCTTTATTAATCGGGGCGAGTTTAAACAATTAGTGGAAAGATTGCTACAGGGCCCCGATGCTTATTGGGGAAGAAACGAAGAAAAAGAGGGAGCTTAGTCCCTCTCAGTTACATTGTCTAACCAACTTTCGATTGTTTGCTTGATGTGTTTTGAATGTCCTTTAAAACCATCTAGGATGTAGCTAATTAGCTGGGCTAATGTAATTTCGTTCGTTTCATAAGGATTTTCTTTTCTTATGTAAGTAAGAACTTTCTTAAGCTGATCTTTTCTGTTGTCATCTAAGGTTTCTTCAACAAACCTAGTTACGTATTCGTTTACGATATCCGTATTCCTAACAGCAGCATCGAGCAAAATAGCTGTAGCTGTTGAAACAGTTGTATCTAATGCATATGCTAAATCAGCTAGATGATCGTATGTTTCTTGTCTAAAACGCATTGTAATTCTTGTTGTTGATTTTGAATGTTTTCTAACTCGTTCAGACATTAATTCTCTATTACCCATATATATAGTATCCTTAAATTTGTAGCCTCTTCTGAACTTTTTGGACAAGTAATCAATAACTTTTTTAGAATACAAACCATGCGTACAGAATATTTCACCGACATCTTTCATTGGTGTATTAGTAATGTACGAGATTCGAGAAACGCAATCATACAAACTGAGTTCAACAGTTGGCTTCACGTCCTTGCGTTTGTCACTTCTTATCTTCCTCTCTTTTACTTTACTCATCCTATTTCACTCCTAAAATCGTATTTTAAGTTTGGGACACATTCTTTTTGTACTAGATATAAAAATCATATGTTGGGGGATGGGGAAGTAGTACAGCATGTATAATTTTTCTGCAAATGGGCATACTGAGGAATTAAGGAGGCGGTAACGATGGGCGTAAAAGTTAAAATATCTTCAGCTGAAGCAAAGAAAATTGCAAAAGGTTGCCTAAGCCAAAGTACGAAATATGGATTACCACGTAAAAAGAAATAGATATATTAAATATAGAACAATAATTAAGTGGGGGTTTTTACATGTATAGAATATGGCGGGAATATGCTTCAAAACCTACTGATTTACCGACGGATGATTTATTAGAAGCGGTAAAAATATCTATAAATTGTGAAGCTGATTTTTACATATACGGAAGAATGATAGCTAGTTGGATGGGTCTTAGTATGGAAGAGAATATTCGTCGATTAGATAAAGAGGGAATCGAAACATATGTTGTAGACGGAGATTATCGTTTCAAGTACAAAGATCCTGAAAAAAATATTAAGCGTATCTTCTTTGAATTTATAAATATAGGTGACGGAAAAGGCGAAGTCCATTTGAACAGTTATCGTTCAAGAAAGGATCAGCCTTTTTATTCGTGTATTGAAGAAATTTATGAACTGTTAAAAGAAGACTGTCCTCACATTCATACATTAACTATTGTAGATCTTTCAGGGGACAAGTATGAGGGTTCATACAAGCATGAGTTAAGAAAAGCTATCTAAAAATAATGGACAAGTTATCCCCTCTCTATTTAGGGGTAGCAGGGGGATTTTGAATCATTATTTTAGTAACGTTTTGGAGGTTGGGTGGGTATAGATTAGATTTCACTAAAATCTAGGGGAATCTACTTTAAAACACTTCAAGGGAAATTTCTTTAACATATATATATAAATCTACAAGTAAGTAAATTATCAAGCGATCCTTTAATGGGTCGCTTTTTGTTTGTGTTAACTTTTAGAAAAAATATTTATTAATTTCCAGAAATTGACCTTGAATTTATATAAATAAGTGCTTACTTTGTAATTCAACATAGCCAGGAAACTTGTTGTTGGGTAAGAGAAAGGGAGTTAGGTATTCTATGGTATTTATAGGTTCTATTATCGTTCTCATCCTGCTATTGCTTTCCGTGTGGTTATTACTAAGCGTTTTCTTTAGCAAGATTGGTAATGTAGCCATTAAAAGAACAAAGCAAATAAAACATAAGGCAGCGGAGGAATTTAGAGATGATGTTTGACGAGAGAGAGTATAAACAGGAAGCAAAGTTCTACAAAAAGAAACCATTTGTTATTGGTGGGGCTATTGTAGGAACTATTATTTTAGCAGCAGGAATCATTGTACCAATGTTTATTGAAAAGATCCCCACTGGTAATGTCGGTTTAGTCTATAGTCCTTCAGGTGGAGTTCAAAATGAAACATTGTCAGAAGGTTGGCATCCTATTGGTCTTTTCAATAAAGTAATTGAATATCCAACACGTAAACAAACAGTTACTTATAAGGATATGGTCCTTTCTACACGAGACGGAAAAAATATCAACGTTGACTTGTCTTATTCTTATAAAGTTGATCCAACAAAAGCAGTTACTATCTTTAAGGAATGGGGTAACGTCCCAGTCAAAAATATTGAAAATGGTCATTTAGAAAAACGTATGTTAGCAGCAGGTCGTGCAGCTGTTTCTAAATATGATTTATTAGGTATCTACGGTGCGGATTCTACAAAAGCGCAGGGTGATATTCAAAAGATATTTGAAGAAGATGTGAAAGATCTTGGATTTATGGTTTCTGATGTAACTTTAAGTGCCCCTAAGCCAGATGCAAACACTCAATCTGCAATTGATGCTCGTATTAAAGCTTCTCAAGAAACAGAGAGAAAGAAAATCGAGCTTGAAAACGAAAAGATTGAAGCTGATAAAAAGCGAGTAATCGCTGAAGGTGAAGCTCAGAAGAAATTGGTTGAAGCGAAAGCTGAAGCAGAAGCAAACCAAATCGTTTCTAATTCTGTAACTGATCCACTACTTAAGAAATTAGAAGCCGAGGCACGTATTAAGCATGGCTGGGTAACTGTACAAGGTGGAACACCTCTAGTAGAGGCTAAGTAATTTAACAAACATTTAATTAAGCAATAAAGAGTGAGTAGAGTAGAGAAGAATTTGTGAGTTCTTCTCAAAACAGTGGTAGGGGCTAACGCCCCTAACTATTGTTGATTTATTTGTACTTAGAAAAACGGTTTTCAATAAGTTGAATCTTTTTTTGTAAGTACAAAATGAATGACTTCATTTCAAATACTTAAGTATTATGTGGACTCTAATTAGGAGGAATAATCATGAGCGCAGAAGATGTTATGGCATCATTGAAAGCACAAATGGAGACACACATAAATCAATTATTAGAGCAGGGTGTTCGACCTCAAAACATTGAGATTGAGTTATTGCACTTTGCTAGAAAACTGATTTATGTAGAAAGACATTAGATGGATTAAATAGAAAAAAGAGAGCGATTATTCACTCTCCTTTTTTCTCCGCATCTAACCCTTTTCGAACTAATAACAGCATAGCGACAGTCCAATATCTAATATTGTTTTTCTTTTGATATTCTTCGACTTCTGCTATTAATTCATTGGGAACTCTAACGTCTTTTCTTGTGCTTCCACTATCGTTCATATGGGAACCTCCCGGTGAAATTCTACATAATCTTACATTTTTGTACTTGACTTGTACGTGACACGGACGTATCATAAACTAGAAATGTACGTGACTGGTACGTGACGTATACGTGGATAATGCGTGTCTTGTCTGTACAAGTGTTTTGTATCTATGAAATTATATCATCTCTTCAACAAAAATGACACAAGCGTGTCAAAAAAGGAGGAACAAATGTCTCTAGGGCTAGAAAAACACCACGCAGAGAATCAACAGTTCAGGAAAGAAAATGAAGTCTTATTGGGTGCAAAACAAGCAAAACTCAGAGAAAGTTTTATGGGAAGGATCATAGTTATTTCTATTTTCGCAATAGCTGTTTTTGGAATGACTATGGTAGTAGATCAAACACTTTTTAAAGGAGTTAGCTATTACGTTAGCGTATTATCGTCAGTATCTTTGTTGTATATATTATTCCGAGTTGTTATATCTTTCTTCTACAGACCAGTAAGAGAAGAACCTCTAGAAGGTTATAAAGTTTCTGTAATTATACCTAATTTTAATGAAGGTGTTGAATCAGTAAAAAAGAGTATTGATTGTCTAATAAATCAAGATTATCCAATACACGAAATTATTTTTATTGATGATGGAAGTGAAGATGATTCAGGATATCAAGAAGTACTTAGAATTAGTGAAGAGTTTAATTCTTATTCTGAAGTAGCAGCAACATTAGAGAATGGTGCAGAAGCATCATATACTAGACACTTACCTAAAATAATTGCACACAAATTTGAAAAGAACCAAGGTAAACGTGCAGCACAAACTTGGGGATTCAAAAAATCAACAGGCGACATTATCTTTATTGTAGATTCAGATGGATATATTTATTCTGATGCATTAAGAGAATTGTTAAAACCTTTACGTGATCCTAAAGTTTCTTCTGTAGTAGGTCACATCTTACCAAGGAATAGCAAGAACACTATCATGACTAGACTACAGGATGTGTTATACACTAGTGCATTCCGTATTGGACGTGCAGCACAATCTGTTACGGGCACAGTTCTTGTTTGCTCAGGTGCTTTAAGTGTTCATCGTAAGAATATTATTATGAAAAACTTAGATTTCTTTACGAGTGCTAAATTACTAGGCGTTGAAAATGAAGCAGGGGATGATCGCTGCTTAACAATGTTCGCATTACAAGATGGATACAAAACGAAGTATCAAAGTACAGCGCTTTGTATAACAGATGTTCCAGAAAGAGCAAAAAACTTCTTTAAACAACAAGTGAGATGGAACAAGTCATTCTATGTTTACACGATTTATACATTGAAGTTCGCTTGGAAAAGACCAGCTATGCTGTTTTGGACACTTGGAGAAGGCTTTATGTGGATCATATTCGCAGTAACTAAAATATACGAAATATTTAATGGGACAACTTTACCGATTTGGTTAATGCTACTGTATTCGGCGACATATTTAATTCTCGCTGCTATGATGAGCGGTGCCTATTACATATTTAGAAATCCATTAGTCTTTTTGATTACACCATTTTTATCATTAATTCATATGTTAATTCTTTTCCCTGTACGAATTTACGCATTATTAACACTTAAGAAGAGTGGCTGGGGAACTAGATAAATAAAGGAGGAACAATAGTATGTCTATTCCAGCATTGGATACGTCAGTAACTATTTTAAATTCAGAATATACTAAATTATTAGAAAGAGTATCCACTAAACAGGCGATTGCAACTGTAGTAGGACTTGGTTATGTAGGTTTACCAAACGTTTTGTCAAAAGCAAAATCAGGCTTTAAAGTAATTGGTTTTGATGTAGACCAAAACAAAGTAGACCAAATCAACAGAGGTATTAGTTACATTGGAGATGTACCAACTGATGAGTTAGCACCTTACGTTTTAAATGGTTCTATCATTGCAACTACAAATAGTGAAATTGCATTTTCTCATGCAGATGTTATTACTATTTGTGTTCCTACTCCGATTAATGAATTCAAACAACCAGACTTAAAGTATGTGGAGTCTTCTATGAATTTTATTTTGGATAATATTAAACCAGGTACACTAGTTATGTTAGAAAGTACAACATATCCTGGTACTACGGAAGAATACATTGTTCAGCCTTTAATCGAGAAGGGGTTTGAGGTAGGTAAAGATGTTTTCGTAGCGTATTCTCCAGAAAGAATTGACCCTTCAAATGGCGTATTTAATGTTGATAATACACCGCGAATCGTTGGCGGACATACTGATTCTTGCACTGATATTGCAAAACAATTTCTAGGTCATAATACAACAGTTGTTTCTTCAACTAAAGTAGCAGAGATGGCTAAAGTTTATGAGAATACATTCCGCTACGTGAATATTGCTTTAGCTAATGAACTTGCTTTGATTTCTGATAAGATGAGCATTGATGCTTGGGAAGTTATCGATGCATCAAGTACAAAACCATTTGGTTTTATGCCATTTTATCCTTCAGCAGGTGTAGGTGGTCACTGTATACCAGTTGATCCATACTATCTTTCATATAAAGCGAAGCAATTCGATTATACAACTAAGCTCATAGACATAGCTGGTGAACTAGATAGTAAGATGAAGGAACACACAGTTAACAAGATGATTAAGATCTTGAATCAATCTGGTAAATCAATCAAAGATGCTAAGATTGCTATTCTTGGAGTAACATATAAGAAGAATGTCGATGATATGCGAGAATCTTCTATATATAAACTACTACCTGTTCTTGAGCAATATGGAGCAGACGTAACATTATTCGATCCGAATGTTCCTAAAATTGAAACGAAGTCAAAAACGTATGAGATTAACAATCTTGAATACGAGAAATTACAAGATTTCGATCTTGTGTTTATCTTAACAGATCATTCAGCTTTCGATTTCCAACTGGTTGCTTCTCATTCTCGTGTTATTTTTGATACAAAGAATGCATGTAAGAAACAAGAAGTTAAAGGAGTGTACTACAAACTATAATGGATAAAACAGAATTCCCTAGACTAGTAAGTATTCCCGATATTGTAAGTATTACAGAAAAAGAAAGACATGAAATTTGGAATCTGCATCGAAGAGAGCCGAATTTTCCAAAGCCTCTGCAGTTTGTAAACAATGGCAGAACGCCTATCTTTTTCTTAGATGAAGTATTACACTTCTTCAAAGATGCTCAATAAAGAAGAAGCCGGTTGGAATTCAATTCATATAATAATGTAGGCAAAGAGAAGAGGGGATAACCTTCTTCTTTTTTGTTTTACGAATAAAAGGAGTGATATTATGAAACCGACTTTACATGGTATAAATCAGTTAAGCAATGTTATTGTAACTAGAATTCCGTCAGATAAGATTAATGTAAATGCTCTTATCGAAACGTTTGAAAGTAATCAGGATAAAGCTACTCCTACAGAATGGCTACAGCAATACGATGAAATTTCTTCTATATATAAGATTCTATTTACAGAAGGTGAACTTCCACAAGAAATGATAGACAAAACATCTCATGAAGTATTAGAGATGGCTTGTGAACACATTTCTCATGATCTTGAAGAACTCATTGAAGAACCAACAACTAGCAATGGTCGTGATTACTATTATGAATTTGGTAGAAGTTTAGGAGTGGAAGAACAAGCTTCGAAATTAAAAGAGCATTTAGCTGAGGATTGTGATTTTATATGATTAATAATCTTGAAGCAGGATATTACAGAGATACACTTCGTTATTATTCCTATGTTAAAACTCAAACACATATAAATAAATTTGTTGAATACCCAAGAGACATTGTAGAGCCCACTTATATTAGTTTGGGTGAACAGATGTCTTTTTGTAATTATATACCCGAAGTATTAGAGAATCTAACGAGTTCAACGTGTTTAGATTATCCTAATGAAGCTTTCGGCCGTTGTATTGGAAACATTCAAGGAAATGTTCAAGATCATTGTCCGATTGAGGTAGCTGGTATTTTTCATTTCGGTTTATTGTTAGATAATCTTCATTTATTTACAGAAGCTGAGGAAACTGAACTAAAGGTTCGAATAGATGATATGTTTCATAATTTAGGTGACGTATGTATGAGTTTTAAAGAATTTTACGAAACGTATTTTGCAAGTCAGTTTTTCGGAGGATACTCATCTAGGTATACACAATTTGAAAAACATATGGAGTATACGTATATACTTTGGTGCGATTTTGAATTCCATACCACTGAAGAATTCGGACCTAGATTTATGGGCGCTTATTCAAAATTTGCTGAAGAATATTATGAATTCTATAAAGAATTAGTAGATGAAATACAAAGGAGAAAGCAGGTGGACGCATGTTAAAGTTTCCCGTATTAGAAGCTAAACGAAACCTGTTCGTTCAAACTCTAATTAAATCGTATGACATTACAGATGATGGATTGATTGAGTTCTTAAAACAATGCACTTCAGAGGAATGCGATTTATACATACACGAATTGCAAGAGGCATTACCTTACCTATTCGATTTTGATTTTGATTGGATTGATGTACCTCATGAAGTGTCTGAAGAGCTTGCAGACGGATGGAATTACTATATAGCTGGGGCTATACGTGTTCCTTCATTATTACCTTATGCGAATCAACCAACTTTTATTGAATTCACAAGGAGTATTGAAGTACTTACAAATACAAGTTGCGGAAATTTAGTTGAGTTTGTTTACTTACCAGATTCTAAAATTGCATGTAGCGATGACCCTGTTCATTCTACTTTCGCAAACCAACCTGGTACTTTCATGATAGGCATGCAAGACAATGGAGGTCTTGATATAAATGATACGATTGAATTTCTAATAGAACTTAGGGATGTCAACGATGCTATTAACTCATTAGTTGAAGGGAGAGAATTACAAAATGATTAAAATTACAATTGGAGACGAAAAATTACCACTTGTCGAATACGAGAAGAACGGAGCACAACGCTCATTCCATATAGATCACAATACACTATTTGAATTTGTACAGAAGAACTGCTATGAAACAAAAACAAATACAAAGAAGTTAGATATACCTGTTTTTGAAACACCTGCATTACCACCTGGCACTGTTAAATACATGGCTCTACCAGATGGGAAAATTGTTTTATTCATGGAGAAGAAAGAATTCAAACATAACTTAACATATCATTCAACAAAGTATAAGCAAATTCCATTTCCAAACTTATTGTTTGTTTTTGTATTTAGACCAAATGGAGATAAATATATTCTTGAGAATAAGAGATGTTATGCGTTCCGAGATAAAGTATTTCGTGACACAACTAAGTTATATCGTTTTCCTTTTTCACATGTACAAAAGGACGGAGAAATGTGTTTCTTCTTTTTAACAGAGATGCAGGATTTAGCTCAGATGTCATCGTTTATTCATAACTGGCTTTCTGCAGCATTCACAGATCACTACTACAATTTAGAGAATAAAAATAAATGGGGTTGGCCTTTGCGACAAATCTTTAGTGAAACGCAGGGACAACCTCATTTTAATTATGACAAATTAATCGAAGAGGATTATACATCAGTGGACTTAGTTCAAAGATTCGTTAATGTGTATTTCCCGGTAAAATAGATCGCCAATATTAATTCAATAGGAAGAGGGTATTTATATGACAGAGAAAAACGACTTATTCAAGATTGATTTATCACAGAATGACTTCTTAGATCCAACAGAATCAAAAAAATTTGATGGGCTATTTCAAACAACAGCAGGTACAAATTTATTTGATAACCCTAGTAGTAACAATCCTTTTGATAATGTAGCACAGACTGAACCACCTGTAGTTGTTCAAGTGAAAGAAGAAGAGAAGCCACCTGTAGTTCAAGTTAATAAGGAAGAAAAGAAACCAGCAGCAGGTAAGGCAAAAGGGAAAGATAAGAAGGCTACTAAGCCAGTAGATAAAAAGAATATAAAAGTAGATACAACTTGGAATATCGCCTATGCTGCACAGCAATATAATCCACCAGAAAACGATATGACTTTAGAACAAGTTCGTGAATGGTTGGAATTAGATTACCCTGAACTTTCTAAAGAACGTTGCCACATGGATGTTGATGCAGACAAAAAACTGATTGTGCCTATCGTAAAAGGCGCAAAGAATGGGTGATTAAATGAGAGCGCTAGAATTTTATCCAAGTAGAACAATGCATTTTGATATTGTACAAGTTGGTTGTGGAGGGAATGGGGGATATATAACGCAGCGATTAGCTAAGTTAATATCCTCTTTAACTAAAAATTCAAGTCACACAACATTTGATTATACGTTAGTTGATTTAGATAGAGTCGAAGAAAAAAACTTACAAAGACAACCATTCTTACCTAGAGACTTAGATAAGAACAAGGCAAAAGTGTTAGCAGAGAGATATGGAATGTCTTATCAGTTCCCTATCTATCATCGTGAAGAATATGTAGAGTCAGTTGAGGAATTAACAAATTGTTTCCGCTCTAATCAGGAGACATACGTTCTTGATTCTTCTCGTGTTTTATTCCGTGTATTAATTGGCGCAGTTGATAATCATGCTTCGAGAAAAATTATGCACGAATACTTTTTGAAAGACCCTAACATTATCTACATAGATTGTGGAGTTGATGGTGTATTACTTGAAGGAACAGATGAAGAAAAAATTCGTTCAGGATACGCAGGTCATTGTGTAGTTGGATTACATCACAACAGTACGATGCTGGCACCGGTTGCCGGAGTTTATCCAGACATATTAGAAGACAATGAAAGTCTCTTACCTTCACAAAGTTGTGGACAGAATATTGTTTCTCAACCACAAAGAATGCAATCAAATGAAATGGCTGCATTGATTACGATGGGATACCTAAATCAGATCTTTGCAGAAAGAAGATTATATCATCACTATACAAATTTTAACGCTCTTACTCATTCATCAAGAGCTACATTATTACCAGTTAGACCAGTAACGGAAGGAGGTGCCAAAAATGTGTAAAAAGGTAACGTCAGTTATTTGTAAGCTTAGAAAAAAGCACAAAGTAGATTATTATTCTGATGTATGTATTACCTGTAAAAGAAAAGTAAGAAACCATTCTTAAGAGGGAGGGCTAACGCCCTTTCCCTTTTTGAATTAGTTAAACGAAAGAGTCCTTTTGCCGAAGGGCTTTTTCTTTTGCCTAATTTATTGCCGAAAAAACTATTGCCCTGTTATTGCATTTTTAGAAACAACTGCTTACGTTCATCTAAGTCAATCAGATCGTGAGAGGAGTAAGTAGATTATGAAACCAGTAAATTCAATTCAAAAACAAATCGATTCATATGAAAAGGAGAGAATATTAATGAACGTACAAGAATTTGATCACTTATTAAAACGAGTAAACATCGAAGAGGACAATGCTGTTAAGCAACGCATGTTAACAGTTATTGAACAATACCTAAGTGCATTATCATCTAACACTGTAGTAGTACCAGATGTAGAAAAAACAGTAGCGCCAGTTGAAACAGTTACAGAGGATGTTGTTCTTCCTGTAACAGAAGAAACAGTATTAGGAGCAGAACTAGACCAAAACGACGCAGCTGCTCTATACAATCAACAAATGGAACAAGAAGCTAAAGAGGAAGAATCTAAATTAGCAGAAGAACTTCTTAAAACTAAAGAAGATGAAGCGGCTGTAAAATACGAAGCAGCTGACATGAATACTGAAGAGGTTCAAACTGTTGAAGATATGGAAGGCGAAGCTAAAGCAGAATTAGAAGAAGCTGAGCAAGTAGAATTACCAATCGACACACCAATTGAAGAACCAACAGTAAAAGTAGAACCGGTAACGGAAGAAACAGTAGAAACAGTAGAAGCACCAGTAGATGAAACTGAGTATGTAGAAGAGTTTGGTCTTATTTCTACAGCTAAAGAAGAAGAACACATGAATCAAATCATTGAACGTGGTGGTGTTATCTTCCGTGAGAAGCGTTCATTTATGTTAATGCTTTGCTTAGATGATGAAGTAGTTGCTATTGCTAAGACAATTAAGTTAGAGCAATTCCCAGAGCATGTACAGAAACATCTTAAGAACGATGGATTCATTACTTGTGATGTAGTTTCATTTGGAGAAGTAACTAAGCGTTCTCGTGCTCGTTACACAAATGTTACATACAAAAACCTTCAATTATTAGAGAAGGATCATTGGGTTGTAAAGAACGTTACAAATCTTTTAGAAAAAGGTGAAGTTCCAGAACACGTTAAAGAAGCTGAATCTAAAGAGGTTGTAGCTGAAGAGAAACCTGTTCAAGTAGTAGAACCAACAACACAAGAAGAAGTGGAAGAGAAACCATTTATCGTATCTAGTTTCATGCTTCACCCAAGCTTTGTTGGTACATTCGCAAATCAAAAAGAAGCTGTAATGGCTCAAAAATATGGAATTAGTTCTGCAGATGGAATCGCTCGATTATTTACGCAGAATGCTAACGGTACAGTTGTAGTTGGTGTTGATGAGAAAACAGCTCTTAAACCAAACAACTACATGGCTACTATCCTTGATTACACAATGAAAGAGCAAGATGGAAAAACATATGCTCAATTTAAATTAGATGCTAGTGTTATTGAACCAACTGTGCAGCCGGCGCCAGTTACTCAAACACCTGCAGTAGAAACACAACCTGAACAAACATCAGTAGAAGTAGTAGCTAAAGGAGAAGTCCCATCTGATTTCCCTTTAACTAATGAAATTGCATTACCATTACATCCAATGGCAGAATCTATGTTTAGTTTAGAAGCTGCTAAAGCAATGATTGGACAAGTTGTTCACTTAGGATTATTCACTCGTCCAGAAGAACAACTGAAACGTGTTTCATTAATGTACGATGTATTTGAAATGGCAACAGCATCTAACACATTAACAAAAGAAACAATGCGTAATTCTAAATGGTTAGCTCGTATTACAGACGTTAACTTATTAGTGGACCAAGGAACTCAACGTAAATCACTATTCTTAGTCTTTGATCGATTAGAAGAAGTAACATTATTCCCATATGAAAAAGAAGGGGAAGCTCGTGAAGTAACAAGTTTCTTACCAATCAATGAAGAAGTATATGCTGAAAGACAACAAGAGTTAGCTAATGCACATGCAGCTGCAGCTGTTAAGACAGAAGCTACTCCTGTAGAAACTCAAACAACTCCAGTAGTTGAAAATGCACCAGTAGTAAACGCTCCAAAAGAAACGGTATCTGCGGAAGCGTTAATGAATAAAGAATACAATCCTGTAGAAGCGAAACAATTAATCAATCCTACTGCAGGCACTAACTATACACAAGGATATCAAGAACTAGTTCAATCTCAAGCGAAAGATATGGGTGGAGCTGTTCAAGAAATTCGTAATCAAACGCAAGTATTACCAACTTCTCGTCAAGAGTTGACAGAAGCGGCAAATGGATTAGTTACAGGTGTTATTAATCAAACACTAAAAGAAACAGGTATCCATACACAAACTGAGCAAAAACAAACCGTTCAAGTAATGGGTAATTTACAAGACGGTGCAGGCAATTTAACTCAGACTGAAACAATTATTCGATTTGCGACGGGCTACTCACCGCAATCTTGGGCACAATCCGTCGGCAAACGAATTGACCTAAAGAGTGAGTTGCAATTAGGAAACGGCCCTGTAACAAATAAACTAGTAACAATGGTAGGTAAAAACGGAGCGGTTGTAGCACAAGGGCAAGTACCTATGACTGAAGCTCTATTGTTGGACGGCAACCAACACTCAGCAACTCTATTAGGCATTGAAGGAGCAACACAAGAGCAACATGGATATGTTATCTCTCTTCGTTTAGGAGAGTTCAATAAAGTAGCTTAAGTTTAACCTTGAGCCAAATTTAGGAAGTGGTTAATTTAGTCGTGCATTCCAATCTATACGGAGGTGTACGACTATGGCCATTTCAGTTAAACAAAATCTTGTGGCTACAAGCAAATACCCAATCAAGTGTCCTTATTCTATGAAAGCAGAGTACATTACAGTGCATAACACTTATAATGATGCGCCTGCTAAGAACGAGGTAAATTACATGATCGGAAACAATAACGAGGTTTCATTCCACTTCGCAGTAGATGATATCGAAGTTATTCAAGGTATTCCGGTTGATCGTAATGCTTGGCATTGTGGTGATGGTGGTGGTAACGGTAACCGAAAATCTATCGGTGTTGAAATCTGTTACTCATTATCTGGTGGTTCAAGATATACGAAAGCTGAAGCATTAGCTATTAAATTCGTTGCTCAATTACTAAGAGAGCGCGGATGGGGAATTGATCGTGTTCGTACTCATAAGAGTTGGACAGAAATTGGTGTTAAAAACGGTAGTTCTAGAGCAGTTAAGAATTGTCCGCACCGTATCCTAGATGAAGGACGTTGGAATAGTTTCTTAGCAGCAGTACAAGCTGAACTTAACGGTTCTACTGTAACGCCGCCAGTAACTACACCACCTTCAACAGATGGTATTGGTGTTGTTGAGATTCTTGTTGCAGAACTAAACGTACGTGAATCTGCTAGCTTTGACTCACGAGTTGTTAAGACTGTGAAGAAAGGTGAAACATACCAAACTTGGGGACTATCTAATGGCATGTACAATGTCGGAGGAAACCAATGGGTATCAGCAGGTCCTGCTTATGTTAAGTTTACACCTGCAGGAAGTTCTTCTAATGGAACACCTGAAGACTTAGCAGGAAAACGTAATCCAATCGGAAAAATCACAACTACTGCAAACTTAAACGTCCGTACTAAACCTTCTACAGACGGAGATATTATTCGTACTATCTCTAGTGGAGACACATGGAACATCTACGAGATTAGTGGCGGATGGGCGAGAGTGCATGATGGTTGGGTTTCTCTAACTTATGCGAATCTAACAAGATACTAATTCCCGAAAAGGTAGGCACATTTTTGTGTCTGCTTTTTTATTTGCAAAAAAACTTTTAAAAATTTTTAAAAAAGGTATTGACTTTCTTTACTCATAGGGTTGAATTAGTAATCTAGCAATTGCATTCAACGTTTTTTCAATAGATATTAGGATGGTTTTCGCTGTGAGGAGGAAGACCCTAGTGATGATTCACTAGTATTAAGGGAGTGGTAGGAGCCCTTAATTTACCTATGAGAATAAAGGGAGGCAATATATATGAAATTATCATTACATCGTGCATTAGCAGAGTTAAAAATGTTAAATAAACGTATTCTTTCTTCTATTAATGACAAACAATACGTAACATACCAAATTGGTGAAGAAAAACCAAAAGGGTATCAATCAACAAAAGAATTTGAGGAGCTTGCTGCAGCTGGTTATCAGTCTGTAACGGACTTAATTAAGCGCCGCAACGAAATCAAATCAAAGCTAATCTTGGCGAACGCAACGACGAAAGTGAATATTGCTGGTGTTGAAATGACAATTGCAGAAGCGATTGATCAACAAGAATTCATCGAATACAAGCAATCACTTCTTAATGAATTAAAACGTCAATTAGCTGTAGTCAATCAAAAAATGGAGATTGAAAAGCAACAAATGGAGAATCGCTTAGATAAGCGTTTAGAAGCAGACCTTGGTTCTAAAGATCGTAAGAATCATGCTGCAGAAGTTGAAGAAATCACTGAAAACTTCTTAAAACGTTACAATCCAAAAGTGGTTGATCCAATCGAAATCCGTAAAGAGATTGAGAAGCTTGAAACAGAAATTAACACATTCTTGATTGAAGTAGACTCAGTTAAGTCAGAGGCGAATGCCACTACTTTCATTGAGATTTCTGCTTAATCTATAACTAATATTGCTACTTACACGGAACGTTAAAACGTGTATACGTCTTGCCGGGGGACGTTAAATTCCCAGCTCCAACATTTATGACCAATACATGGGCGTACTTACAAAGAGAATATTCGTATAGGACGAATTAAAATTTGATTAAGAAATAATCAAAAACAGGTAAGAAAAGCTCAAAGTTCAAGGTTCAAAGTGTAAGGATTAGGGTTCAAAGTTCTTATTTTATAAAGTTTAAAACACAAAGATAAACGATTATAAAAACCCTAGATGACAGTAAAATGGTCTTTATGCACACCTTCAATCACTGCTAGGCTGTGTAGGTAGCAATTAATTAAAGTAAATGTTGACAAATAAAAAAGAAGTGCTTATGTTATGAAAACAAAATCACAGTATAAGTACTTATGTTGTTAAATATTATTATTCTGGCGTAGCACAGTGGTAGTGCGCTCGGCTGTTAACCGAAAGGTCGTAGGTTCGAATCCTACCGTCAGAGCCAAATTATGCGGACGTGGTGGAATTGGCAGACACGCTAGACTTAGGATCTAGTGCTTCGGCGTGAGAGTTCGAGTCTCTCCGTCCGTATCTAATGTGGAGGGTTACTCTAATTGGTAAGAGATCAGTCTTGAAAACTGACGTAGGGTAAAACCGATGGGGGTTCGAGTCCCTCACCCTCCGCCATATTATGTGTAGCTCAGGTAGAAACGAATCTTTCTCGAAGGTTTATTGGGGTCCTATGTATTCTGAAACATAGATGAACGATAAGTCATTACGGTTAGATTGGTGAGGAGATTGACTATGGTAAGCCACTGTATCAGAGCAGGAGGTCATAGTCCAGAAGGGCGGTTCGATTCCGACCATACACGCCATATTATTATGCAGGGGTAGCGAAGTGGCTTAACACGATTGGTTGCAACCCAATTTTTCGCAGGTTCGAATCCTGTCTCTTGCTTAACATGCACTTTTGGTCTAATGGCTATGATTTCTGACTTCCAATCAGACGGTACGGGTTCGATTCCCGTAAGGTGCTTATATACACAAGGATTTCTGAAGATGGAACAGGCAGCCATCACCCTAGTTGGAGATGTGGGAATGTCACCCCACCTAATCCTTGTATCATAGCTGGCGGGAGGTTGGCAATCTCACTTGGGCTCATAACCCTTGAAAATCTGGTTCGATTCCAGAGCGTAGCAACCGTAATTAGAATCCGGCATCCATGTCTCATTCAATCACTCCTTTATTTTATATTTTGTGTTACTGAATCCCCATTCGGTATTTTCTTTCGTTAATGGGTGTCGGATTGTGATTATATCTTTCATGGCGTATTCGACAAGAGGCCTAAGTCATCGGACTTTCTATCCGATATCGCCGGTTCGAATCCGGCATACGTCATCTTATATCATGCTAGACTTGGGAGGGTCCAAGCCGTCTCTTGGTTCAGAGGAAGTTGTTCTTCTGATTTTTCTTTCTAGCACCATACCATACCGAAGTAAGTTCAAATGTCAGACTCAAGGACTAAACCTTAATTGGTCTCCGTGGCGTGCGGGTTTAAATCCCGTCTTCGGTTTCATGGCTCTTTAGCTCAGTTGGTTAGAGCGCTACCCTCATAAGGTAGAAGTCGATTGTTCGAGTCAATCAAGAGCCATTCATTATATTGGGAATTAGCCAAGCGGTAAGGCAAGGGACTTTGACTCTCTGATGCGGTAGTTCGAATCTATCATTCCCAGCCAATTATATTATGGGTTTTAAAGCAAGAAGAGGTTGGTGCACTGAATGGCCACAGAATTCCTAGGTTCGAATCCTAGTAAAACCCGTCTTGGGATTGTAGCTCAGCTGGGAGAGCGCCTGCCTTGCACGCAGGATGTCGCAGGTTCAAGTCCTGTCAGTTCCACCATCATCCGGATGTGGCTCAGTTTGGTAGAGCACCTGGTTTGGGACCAGGGGGTCGTAGGTTCAAATCCTGCTATCCGGACTTTTGTTTATGTTTAGGTATTTCACTTTGCCCCTATGGTGTAACAGGATAGCACATGAACCTTCTAAGTTTAGAGTCCAGGTTCGAATCCTGGTAGGGGCGTTAGAACTTAATGAGTTTCTTTCTGCATGGAAGGCAAGGGTAATGCCCTCATCCAAATATTCCATTAAGAAAGTTTTATCTTAGAAAGGTGTTCGCTTAAAAAACCAAATAAACCTTTAAGAAAATGGGGGTGTAGAACAGTTGGAGTGTTCGCTTGCCTGTCACGCAAGAGGTCGCGGGTTCGAGTCCCGTCACCCTCGCCATTTATATCTCAGGCCATTTTGAGCCATATGCCGGCATAGCACAATTGGTAGCGCAACTGACTTGTAATCAGTAGGTTGGGGGTTCGAGTCCCTCTGTCGGCATCTGCTGTGCGTCTCCCCTTAAAAGAAGTGTCCCTTCGGAGGCGTACAGTTAACAGGACACACATTGTTTTTACGTTCCTTAGCGAACAGAGTAGAAGTATTCCGATGCTCTACTCACATTATTTTTCACACACACATGTATGACACCAACGAGGGCTAACGCCCTCAACCTTTTTGGGTCGATAGCGAAGTGGTTAAACGCAGCGGACTGTAAATCCGCCCTCTCAGAGTTCGATGGTTCGAATCCATCTCGGCCCACCATATAGGAGTATAGTTTAAAGGTAAAACAGAGGTCTCCAAAACCTCCGTTGTGGGTTCGAGTCCTACTGCTTCTGCCAATTAAATATGAAGGTGAACTGGAAATTGGAGACTGACTGGTAAAGAGCAGAGACCGTGGGGTCAATTCCCCACCACCTTCCTTATACCATGAGGGTGACTGTGAATTGGTCACAGTAGTATTGTAGGGGCATCCCCCTACCACCTTCCCAAATACAGAGAGGTACCCAAGTGGCTCAAGGGGCTCCCCTGCTAAGGGAGTAGGCGGTAAAACGTGCGCGAGTTCGAATCTCGTCCTCTCTGCCATATAATAATAATTCTCTCCCTCAAATCATATTTAAATTTGTTACGAAATGTGTTTATCTCTACACTTAAAAAGGGATACGGAGAACCGCTAAATGTAGCGGTTTTTTTGTTTTATATTAGGAGCCTTTTCTTGTAGAAAAAACTACTGGAGAAGGCTCTTTTTGTCTTGATTTTTAATTTTTAAGTGCTTACGTTCTGAGAGGAGTTATTCAATTGATTAATTTATCAACAATTCATGAAAGCAACTTAACTGCATTTCATCGAAATCATTTTATTTTAGCGGTAACAGACTTAAAAGATACTTCTATTTTCAAAGACGATGACTTTACTAACGATAATCATATTTCAATCGAAACATGTAGGCGTCTCTTCCCGAATGCTAGTGAAACAACTGTCGCTAATCTGCTATTAACAGCATTGCAGATGAAGATAGAGCAGGGAGAAACGCACTTTTTATTTGTCTTCAATGATGACAATAAAGAAGAGTCTCTTGATGTGATTAATGGTTTAGTTCATATCTTTGAACTTACTCCAACCTCCGATGAACAGAAAGCGTATTTTGACTTCTTAAAAACGTATGAAAAGAATTGGACACACATTCTGATTGCTGAAGAGCAACGCCTAAATAAGATTGGATCAACAAAACAACATTGATTTTAGTAAGAGGGAGAGGGTCTAAATGGCCAAGGTAGTTTTTTATTATGGAAGCATGAACAGCTCAAAGTCAGCACAGTTGATTATGACCGCATTTAATTTCGAACAACAAGGAAAGAACTTCGAGATCGTCAAGAGTTCTCAGGATACAAGGGATAGAAAGGTTAAATCACGCGCCCTAAGTATTGAGATGGATTGCACACCAATTACTCATTTCACGGAGTTGCTTCAAATAGCAATGCTGAAAAAACCTGACTGGTTATTTGTAGATGAAGTCCAATTCATGGACACAGATATGATCGATACACTTTCACATTTAGCAGATGATTTTGGGATTAACGTTATTGCTTATGGATTAATGACGGATTTCCAAGGTCAGCTATTCGAAGGAAGTAAACGATTAGTTGAATCAGCAGATAGTATTCGTGAAATCAAGAACCAATGCATTCATTGTGAGAATAAAGCAAATCGAAATGTGCGCCTAGTAAACAACATTCCTGTCTTTGAGGGAGAAGTCGTGCAGGTAGGTGGCAATGAGTCATACTCAAGTGTTTGTCGCCGCTGCTACAACAAAATAAGAAGAGAATCTAAATCTACTCAGAAACAATAGGGGTGATATAGCGATGGCAATGCATAAGAAATTGAGCGTTGGAAGCATCTTGTTTACTTATCATGAACCACGTTATGACTATTCGAATCATCGTTATGGTCGTGATAAGTACATTATTGAATTCAAAGCTTTATACATTCATAACCGGCGTGAAAGAACGACTGGAGCGAATGTACCAAAATCATTAATTCCTACGCTTGAAAAGTTAGGTATTAAATATGAAGAAAATCATTACGATCGAGACTATGTTTGTGCTGTTGGGTGCAGGAACTACATCTATAGCAGATGTTCTTCAGCAATGCCTTATCCTTCAGTAGAACAAATTAAGTTCGCTCAAGAAAAACTCGAAAATGAGTTAAGCGCAGCGACTGCACGTAATGAAGGAGTCTCTTTAATCGAAGTAGAGTTTGTCCAAGATTTTAAAGAGAAGAAGATGTCTAACAAAGACGCTGTATTTTCGTTGTTAAAACCGCTTCATGACTATGTAGCGAATGAAACATATATATCAAATTAAAAATCCGGAGGTAATTTATTATGTATCAAAAACAATTAGCAGTAGGTCGTTTAACTCGTGATCCTGAGAGCGAAACATATGGTGAAAACAAAGTTTGTCGTTTTGCTATTGCAGTAGATGACGGATTCGGGGATAAGAAAACTACTGATTTCTTCAACGTATCTGCTTGGGGTAAATTAGGTGAAAACGTACAACAGTACACTAAGAAAGGTTCTTTGGTATTAGTAGAAGGTAAGATGAAGTCTTCTAAAAAGGATAAAACAACATATTGGGAACTTCGTGCAGACAATGTTAAATTCCTTTCTTCTAATAATGATGGTGGACAAGGTAACGGTGGCCAGCAGCAATTCCAACAACAAGGTCAACAGCAGTTCCAACAGCAACAACAATTCCAGGGGCAAAACCCATACCAACCACAAGGGCAGCAACAACAGTTCCAAGGTCAAAACCCTTACGCTCAACAAGGGCAGCAACAATTCCAGGGACAACCTCCATACCAACCACAAGGACAACAAGGGCAATACAACCCTGAGATGTTCGCTGGTGGCGTGAACATTAGTGACGATGCTCTACCATTCTAGGGTAGGGTATTCGTTTCTTGAGGTGATTATATGAGTACTCAACGACGATTACGATCAGAGTTAAAACAAGGGCTTCATCAATTCCTGATGGGCCTTTATAACTCTTATTTACAAACGTTACCGCATGAAGAAGCAGTAGAACAAATCTCTATTTGTTTAACTGAGGAGTTTGAATACTTTACTAAACAAGCTATGAAACAAGAAGAATCTCTTGATCTTGGAAGCCTTATTAATAAGGTAGAAAAGCGTGCTAGGAGTGAAAGGGACTCTGCAAAGCAGTTCGGGTTGTATGAAGATGTGGAAGTCCTAGTGCGTGCACAGGAGATTCTCACAAAATACAACACGACGGAGGACAATAAATGAGCATTGAAAAATTAATGTCTACAATCAACAAACAACTTGGGGAAGATACAATCGGTTATTCGGTTAATACAGGTCCAACTATTAAACTGTTCTCAAGCGGTTCATTAACAATGGATTTAGCTTTAGGTGGCGGCGTAGCAAATGGTCGTATTATTGAGTACTTTGGTAACTCAATGGCTGGAAAAACAACACTGATGTTTCTTCACATAGCTGAAGTTCAACGTAAAAATGAAGGCTATGTTGCTTTCATTGATATGGAGCATGCTATGAATAAAGAACTGGCTCAACAATACGGAGTAGACTTAGATAAATTAATCTATGTAAACCCAAAAACTGCAGAAAATGCTGTAGATATTGCTGACAGTCTTATTCGTTCAGGTGAAGTTCGTTTGATTGCAATTGACTCTGTATCTGCAATGGTTCCAACTAAAATTGTAGAATCTTCTGCTGAACAACAAACTATGGGTCTACTAGCTCGTTTCATGAGTACAACAATGCAGAAGTTAACAGGTATTGCTTATGAGCACAATTGTACAGTAGGATTCATTAACCAAATCCGTGAAGCTATTGGTAAATTCAGCCCAGCTGGTACACCTACAACAACTTCTGGTGGTCGTGCATTACCATTCTATGCTTCTCAACGTATTCGAGTTACGATGGGCGAATACATTAAGAACGGCAATGAGATTATTGGTCACATTGTAAAAATTAAAGTTGTAAAAAATAAAATTGCAGTTCCATTCAAGGAAGCTTCGTTCCCACTTATCTATGGACATGGTGTAGACCGTATTGACGAAGTAGCTCAGGTAGCTATTCTTGCGGAAATCATTCATAAAAATGGTGGATGGTACCGTATTATTGATGAAGAAACTGGAGAAATTCGACAACATAATGGTGTAGAACTTAAGTTCAATGGACAAGCAAGACTTGTTGCTTTCTTACATGAAAACAAAGATTTAGCTGCTGAACTTGAAGCGAAAATCCGTGGAGTAGAAGTTGAGCTTCCAGATGGTGAACGTGTAGATGAAGATGGTTATGGTGATACGGAAGAAGCACCAAAACCTGAATTACAAGCTGCAGCATAAAAATAAAACAGAATTAGTCCCTACATGATATTTTCCTACTCGATTAGGCTACATTCTGTAATATCTTGAGAGGTATCAAATATGAATATGTTACGTTCAAGCTTTGGTGGACACTTCGCAGGATCTGGTATCGTTCAAGATGCTGATATGCGAGATGATTTCATTATCCGTCGCGGTGTAAAAATTAATCGTGGAGTTTCATTCTCTACTGATAAATTTAGTAGCGATAAAGAGGGTAAGAAAGCATTCAATGAATATTGCGAAGCTATGTCCAGCAAAGTAACAACATACAATATGTATGAACAAACAGAGCCCGTTGCTCTATAGTCAAAAAGGTAAGGCCGTTCACTAGAAAGTGGGCGGTTCTTCTTTTTGTCTGAAAATACAAAAGAATTACATGAAAAATGACCTAAATGAATCTTAGATGACATCTATGTCATTCAAGACAAATCGATTTTAATTGAAAGTATAATAGCATCATAAGTTGCTAGACAAATTGGAGGAATAATTAAAATGTATATAGATAAAATGTTTGAAGAATTAAAAGCAAAAATGGTTTATGAATTACAACAGGTTACACTATCTAACTTTAACAGGTATGAAGAATGGGCTAAACCTCATCATAGAATTATTGAACAGCTTGTAGAATTAAGCAAAATGAGTTACGAGGGCGGCGGTGTCGGAGTAGATGTTGTTTTAGAACCAACAGAAGTATTAGCACCAGAAGCAATTGTTGTTGAACCAGTAGAAGTGGTAGACACATATCCAGTTGGACACGTATTTACTTTCCTTAAGAAAGCATTTGGCGGTGTAATTGAAGAATTAAAATATCCAATTCCAGAAGAACTAGTTCGTAAGCTTTCTATGGAAAATGAAAATAAAATTGAAGTAACAGGTATTAAAGGTCAATTCCAAGATGGTTCACCAATTTATGAATTCCGTATCGTGGATCGGAAAAATGTTCCGAACCCTAGCTTAGCAGAAATTAAAATGGGTATCGTTGAAGAAATTAGTGGACGATTAGTAGTTACAAGCACAAACAATGGAGCAATTTTTGTAAATGAATCACCTGCATGTTTATATATCAATGAAAAAGATGCACAACGTTTCAAAATTAGTAAAGATGACATTATTGATGGTCGTTTCTACACAAATAACATTACAAATAGTTTCCGTGCAACATACAAATATGACACAGATGAAATCGAACAAACAACTTCTGTTGAGTCAAAACGATTAACATATCGTCAAAACAATGCAACTGAATCAGAATCGGGCTTCTCCATGATAGATCGACTTGATAAAACACCTTTTCTGAATAAAAAAATCCTGTTAGTAGGGTTAGAAGGACGCATGAATGACTTCAAAGACTCATTAAATGGAGTAGAAGAAATTCAACTTACTCATCTTACAGGGGATGAACATAAGCAAAGAATCCGTTCTCAAATTCTTAAGTCTGACTATGTAATTATTAGTACACAAGAAAATAGTCATGATGCAAGTAAGTACGTTGCTAAAGTTTGCAATGAATTTTTCGTGCCATGTAAATCAACATCTGCAGATGGATTATTTGGCGTATTAATGGATGTAAAAGAATTAATTGATCAACAAGCAGCTTAATAGGTGAGGGCTAACGCCCTTACCTTTTTTAATATGGGAGGAAAAGTTATGAGCAATATTACTACAGAAGTAAATCATTTCATGGTAGATGGGAGACTGGTTTGTGTAGTCACCACTTATCAAAATGGTTCCTTCCTATGTGACTCAAGACATGATGTTACAAGTGAAGTACATAAAGTTATTGAAGGAAATTCAGTTGGGTGATATAGAATTACTCACTATTATATATAAAACAAAAAACTAACAAAAACAGGAGAGTGTTAAAGATGAATAAAGAAATGAGCTTAAATGGGTATGGTTATAACAAAGAGGATAGCAATAACGATCAGTATCCTCAATTTGAACAAAGCGTAAAGAACTTCTTTGATATGGCGATTGAATCAGGTAAGAAACTGTTCACTACAAATGTTGGTGAATTGTATGAAATCTATTTAAATAATCTACCTGCAGAAGCTCGTCAGCATTACACTTGTAACGCTTGCCGTATTTTCATTAATCGTTTCGGTGGTCTTGTTACTATCGATGAAGATGGAACTATGAATTCTGCAATGTGGAACGAAGATATTACACCAAGTTTCTTCGCACCAGCAGTTTCTGCAATGAAAAAAGCTGTATTAAATGCAAGAGTAAATGGCGTATTTATTCCAGATGCACGAGTATTAGGTATTCCTCGTACTGGCGAATGGACTCATTTATCTGTCGCATTACCTCAAACATTAGTAAATCGTTCTGTAATTCGTACTGCATATCAAGTTACGGCTGAAAAATTAGAAGACTTTAAAATGCTTATCAGAGCATTAATGGAGTATTCAGTTGATGTAGTGGATCAAGCAGTAGGACTGTTAAAAACAGAATCTCTATATCGTTCAGAGAAGTGCTTAGGTACTGCAGAATGGTTTAGAGAAGTACATGCAAAACGCGATAGTGTTAAAAACTCTCGTCATAAAGAAAACATTGTTTGGTTAGCTGTTGCTACAGCACCGACAGGTTTCTGTCATGTTAGAAGTTCAATGATTGGAACGCTTCTTGATGATATCGCTTCTGGTATGTCATTCGATACAGTTAGTCGTCGATTTGCTGAAAAGATGCATCCATTACAATATCAACGTCCGCAAGCTGCACCATCAGCAGGTAACATTGCTCAAGCGGAAAAGATTGTTGAGAAATTAGGAATTCAAAAATCTTTAAGTCGTCGATTTGCACGAGTAGAAGAACTAAAAACAGAATGGACTCCTAAAGGCAAAACAGAAACTACGAAAAATAGTGGAGGCGTCTTCTCACATCTTCAATCAAAAGATAAGAAAGAATTACCTAAAATGAATGTACCACCTGTCACTATGACATGGAGAAAGTTCATGGAAACAGTTCTTCCATTAGCAGAAGAAATTGAATACCAAGTTAAGAGTGTTGATAACTTCTCAGCTATTCTTACAGCTTCACATGAAGATGCACCGCCTATTTTACAATGGGATAAAGAAGAGCAACGTAATCCTTTCTCTTGGTACGTTTACAGTGGTGGTTCAAATGCTAGCAAGTGGAATGTATCTACAGGCTACCAAAAAGTAACGGCAATTACATTCCAGCCGTCTATGTGGTATGACGAAAATGCTCATCAAGGAAAAGCAGTATTCCTTATTTTAGATGGAGCAAAAGATAATCGATTCAATAGCGCTGGTAATGCATTGTTCCCAGAAATCCTTAAATCAGAGTTACGTGAAATTCGCTCAACTCTTGAAGCTTATTCTAAGGGTGCAAAGATTGAAGAATACGAAGAAGCTTCTGCTTGTGGTGTTCGATTACAATATGGTGCAACTTGGAACGCAATGGTTCGTGTAACAACAAAAACAGGAACAGCAGTTTACAAGCTTGATCGTTGGGACTGATAATCTCAACATCTTCAAATAAGTCTCGGGTAATTTCGGTTGCCTGAGACTCTTTTTTCAACAACGACAAAAAACAAAAAACAACGAGAGAAAAAGGAGTAACATACAATGAAAATAGTTAACTTTGGAAGTACTTTTAAAATTTACGGTGATGATTTAAAAACTTATGACAAATTACCAGCTGCTACATACAAAGTGGAGTTTCATCCAAGAGCAGGTTTCTCTTTAGAGAAAATTGACAACTTCGAATCAATGGAAGCAAAGATTTATGGTAGCCACCCAGAAAAGATTAGCAAAGTATTAAAATCATATGATAAATTTGAACGTAGCTTAGGTATCATCTTGAGTGGTAACAAAGGTATGGGTAAATCCATGTTTGTTCAGCTTATTGCAGAAGCAGTTGTTAAAAAGAATATCCCAGTTATTATGGTTACAAAGGCATTCCCAGGAATTGCTGATTTCATCGAACAAATTGACCAAGAAGCATTAATTATCTTGGATGAATTTGAGAAGATGTTTAATCCTCGTAATGAAGAAGCAGAAAAACAAGAGAATTTACTTGGATTATTTGATGGTACTTCTCAGAAGAAACGTATCTATGCAATTACAGTAAATGATCTTAATAAGGTAAATGAATTCATGTTAAGCCGTCCTGGTCGATTCCATTACCATATTCGATTTGATTACCCAACTGCTACTGAAATCGAAATCTATCTAAAAGATAAATTAGAAGAACAGTATCATGGTGAAATCAAGCACGTTGTAGCATTTGCAAATCGTGTGAAGTTAAATTACGACAGCTTACGTGCGATTGCTTTTGAATTAAATGAGGGTTATACGTTCCGTTCTGCTATTGGTGATTTAAATATCTTAACAACAGATTCACAACGTTATGATGTAAAAGTGATTCTTGATAACGGTAAGACTATCGAATTAAGAAGCAAGAACATCAATCTGTTCAGTGAAACGATTCAACTTAGTGGTTATATGCAAGGTGGGGATTACTTCTCTATGAGTTTCAATCCAGCAAATATTGTGGAAGAAACACATAAAATGATTGTTGATGGAGAATTTGTAACAGCAAAATTCCAAGATGAAGATGACGAGCCATTAAAAGGAATCAAAGTGGAGTCTGTCATCATTACACATACAGCTGAAACTGGTGTTAATTACAAATTTGCTAGCTAATTTATAAATAAAACAAAACATGGCTCTCCCTAGTGGAGGGCCTTTTTTATTTGGAGGGAATTACATTGTCAACAACTGCTACTATCACAAAAGATTCAGAAGTACGTTTCACCATAGAAAACAAGTCAGGGTATTTAAATGCAGAACTAGGTATTCGTAAAGTGAAGCTATTCAAACCATCTGCTAAACAACAAGGAATCGGTATTGTTACAACAATGTTAGTTGATGCAGGGATTGGAGAAACACGTATTGTGGTGTTTAACTCTAAAGAAAATTCAGGCGAACTTTACCTACGTGCTCCTCAATCAAAAAGCTTTGTTGGTGGAGAAGTTAAATTCTATGACGAAGTAAAAATCAATAAAGCTTCTCAAGATTATTTACTGTCTCTATTGGATTCCTACGTAGAAAAAGAGAATGTTCAGCGAGTGAAATTACTCTAATTCGCGGGTTGACTTTCCTATTTCTAAATCCTTACGTTATAGCAAGAAAAGAAAAGGGAGGATGGAAATTGGCTTTAATAGATGATTATCAGAAGGATACTTTAAAACGTATATTAGCTCAAGAATGGACTCCAGATAATCGTGCGGTATGGGAAGATGGATCACCAATTGCAACAAAACGAATTTTCGGTGTTGTTAATCGCTATGACTTATCAAAAGAATTCCCAGCACCAACAACTCGTCCACTACCATTAAAAACTATCTTTGATGAAGTAGATTGGATTTATCGTAAACGTTCTAACAACGTAAATGATATGAGAGCAAAGATTTGGAACCAATGGGCATTCAAAAAAACAAGACTTAGATTCTCAAAAACATTTCCTTTTGTTCGATTAGAGAAAAAGGGGTCAATTGGTGAGGCATACGGATATCAGGTATCTAAACCTATATTCGGTTACGACAACCAAATGGATTATGTCTTGGGAGAATTGAAACGAGATCCATTTACTCGTAGAGCAATAATTGAAATGTGGAACGTAGATGATACAGGAAGAATGAATTTACCTCCATGTGCTCATCACTTGCAATTTTGGTCAGATGGAAAGAAAACAAATCTGATTTTAAAACAAAGATCTCAGGACTTCGTTACAGCAAATGCTTTTAATGTGTGTGAATACGCAATACTCCTACATATGGTTGCTCGTCATATTGGGCAAGAAGCAGGAGAATTGTTACATGTTATTGGAGATTGCCATATATACAACAAACACCTTGAATTGGCAGAAGAGCTTGTTAAAAGAGAGCCTTATGCCGCTCCTACTTTATGGATCAATCCCGAAAAAACAGATTTTTATAGTTTTACAGCAGATGATTTCCGCTTAGAAAACTATGAGAAACACCCACAAATGAAAATTGAGGTTGCAGTATGATTAGCCTTATTGTAGCTGCAGATGAAAACAATGCAATTGGATTTGAGAATAAACTACTTTGCCGATTGAAGGACGATATGAAGCATTTCATAAAAAAGACAAAAGGCAAACCAATTATTATGGGCTACAAAACCTTTGCTTCACTTGGTCATAAACCATTAAAGGATCGATTCAATATTGTACTTACTAGAAGCCCAATGGCTTTAACAATGGACCATCTGCATTTAGTAGATGAGAATCTTGTTTTTGAAAGTCTAGAGTACATTCAATTCATGATTGAACAATCGAAAGATAAAGAGATCGTTGTTATTGGTGGTCAACAAACTTATGAATTGTTCCTACCGATGGCTTCGCGTGTTTATTTTACTCGTATTCATCATTCGTTCCCTGAAGCAGATTCATACTTTCCTATGTTAGACAGTTCGGAATGGTCGGCTAAACTAGACGCAAGACATGCAGAAAGTGAGGACAATGATCATCCGTTCAGTATATATACTTTTGAAAGGAAGGGTTAAATATGTTAATGGATCGTTCATGTTCATGGTGTGATGGCACCGGTATTGTGAAGAGTGGCTTTTGTAGTATGTGTAAAGGAAAAGGACATGTGGAAGTACTTAAACAAGTAGAAACTTCTTCAAAAAAGCAGCCTAATGTGGCTTGTCTTATTCGTTCTATTTCTAAGCATACAACTCCGGAGCAGTTTTCGAACATCATGAATGATTGTTAAGACTTACCCAACTAGAGCAAAGGCTCCTTGAAAAAGGGGCTTCCTTTCTTAAAAAGTGAATACCCTCAACAATGAATGTGAGGAGGGACTTATATGTTCCAGAGTAATCAAGGAGGAAAACAAATGACAGCAGTAACTACAGAAGCTCCACCAGTGGAGCAAGACGTTGTAGAAGAACCCGTTAAATTAGAAAAGAACTATTTTGCGGAAATGGCAGGTATGGATGTAACAAAATACTTAGAAAAGAAAAATGGATTCTCTTATATGAGTTGGGCTCATGCAGTTGAACAACTTAAACGAAAACATCCTGATGCAAAGATTAACGTAAAACGTTTCCCTGAGCCTGAAACAGGTGGTCTTTTAGTACCATATATAAGAACCGCTCTTGGATACTTTGTAGAAGTAGAAGTTATCGTAAATGGTGTTTCTGTCTCTGAACCTTTCCCAGTATTAGACTTCCGTAATAAACCAATCGCTAAACCTACAACATTTGACATCAATAACAGTATCCAACGTGCAAAGGTGAAAGCTATTGCAGGTCATGGACTTGGACTATATGTATACGCTGGTGAAGACTTACCAGTTGATTCTGATGATAAGGGGCCTAATCAGGCTCCTCAAAACTATCAACACCAGAATTATCAGCAACAACAACAGCAATATCAGAATCCACCACAGCAACAAAACCCTTATGCAGCTACAGATCAACAGAAGATTGCGATACGTGATTTAGCAACGCAAATGGCAACATTATCATTAGGTACAGGAGCTTCACAAGATGCTGTAGTAGCTAAAATGAAAGAAATTTATGAGCAATTCAAGATTACTGCTAATCTTACACAAGAAATTGCAAATGTAAAAATCAATGAAATTGGAGCAGCTGTTAAAGCGATTCACGATAATCGTATGATGCAACAAGCTCAAGTAGCACAGCAGACACAAGCAAATGCCTTATTCAACATGCCACAGGCTCAATAATACTTGTTCCATGTGGTCTAAGTTAGGAATAGAAAAAGTATGATATGGTTCTTACTTCCGTAAATCGTTATGGTAGCTAAGTACCATATTTTCTTTTTCGAGGTGTTGCATATGTCCAAAGAATTTATTATGGATAACAAAGGGGCATTAATTCGTATTATTGTCTTTGCGTTAGCTTGGTTGAACCAATACTTGGTAGCCAAAGGTCAACAACCGTTACCTGTTGTAGGTGAAACGGAGATTGCTGCTGTTCTTACTTTTGTCGCGTCAGTAATGACATTGGTGAAAGATAATAAAGTAGCGCCTAAGACGAAAGATTCCAAGCAATAGTGCCACCTTGTAAGACGAGTTTAAATACTCGTCTTATTTTTTTTGCTGACTTATTGACGAATCCGATTTAACTGCTTACGTTTCCATAAGAAGTTTAGGGAACGAAATAATTCAACACCTTTAGTTAATCGAAAGGGGGAGGTAATTTGTTAGCTACAGTCGAGAATCCTTTGATGGGTACATTAAATAGTAGCCAACAAAGAGCAGTTTTAACAACAGAGGGACGAGTCCTTGTGTTGGCTGGAGCTGGTTCTGGAAAAACAAAAGTTTTAACTACTCGTATTGCTTATTTACTGGAGCAGGGTGTAGATCCTTGGCGTATTCTTGCCATTACATTTACGAATAAATCTGCTAAAGAAATGAAGGAACGAGTAGCTGGTATGGATAGTCGGGCTTCTAAAAGCTGGATTGGTACATTCCATAGTATTTGTAACCGTATCCTATCTACTAACATTCATCATCTAGGAATAGATATGTTTACACTAATGGATGATACAGACCAAAAGGCAATTATGAAGACTGCAGCTGTTCAATTAGGACTAGAAGCGGACAAGACAATTGTTTACAATCTGATGTCTCAAGTTTCCACATGGAAGAATGCCGGAATAAGTCCTGGCCAAGCACAAGCCGAAAATACTGGAGATAAAGAGAAGCTTGCTGTTTCTCATATTTATCAACGATATGAAGACTTAAAAGCGATTCATAATTATTTTGATTTTGATGACTTACTGCTTAAAACGGTTCATTTATTTCAAAATAATCCAGAGTTATTAGGAAGATATCAAAACACATTTCGCTACATACTTATAGATGAATTTCAGGACACCAACAAAATTCAATTTGATTTGATTGAAATGTTATCTCAAAAACACGGAAACATTTTCTTAGTTGGTGATGCGGATCAATCTATTTATTCATTCCGTGCAGCGAAAATTGAAAACATCTTAAACTATCAGAAGATCCATCCGGAAACTCAGCTGATATTATTACAAGAAAATTATCGTTCTACTCAAAAAATAGTTAATGCTTCAAACTCATTAGTTGGTAACAACAAGATGAGATTAGAAAGAGAAGCATTCTCTGTAAGTGGAGTAGGGGATGACATTCATGTGTTCCGATTCAATGATGCATCGAGGGAAGCAGATTTTGTTGCTCGGATGATTGTGAATATGAGAAAAGCGACTCAATGTGATTGGAAAGACTTTGCTGTTCTTTATCGAATGAACTTCCAATCGAAGCATTTAGAACTCGCTTTACGTGATGAGAACATTCCATACAAGATTGTAGGAACGACTTCTTTCTATGACAGAAAAGAAATCAAGGATCTTGTTTCGTATATTCGTGCAAGTCATAACTTAACAGATGATTATGCACTTGAAAGAGTCATCAATGTACCTAGTCGTAAGATTGGCAAAACAACGATTGAGAAAATCTATGCATTTGCTCATGAGAGAAGAATCCCATTCTTTGTTGCTTTACAAAACATTGATGAAGTAGCAGCACAATCAAAGATTAATAAATCGACAGTTGCAAAGATTAAAGAGTTTGCGACGTTAATGCAAGAGCTTAGTCAATTAGCATTAGTCGGTGAATTCTCTGCTACTAAATTTATGCAAACACTTATTAAGAAGACTGATTTTATGGGGCAGTTTGATAAGGAAAAAGAAGAAGATGAAGCTAGAATCGAAAACGTAACTCATTTACGTGACTATGCTCGTCATTGGGATGCACAGGAAAAAGAAATTAATTCCTTAGCTCAATTTGTTTCCGAAATTACTTTAGATGGCGACTCAGATGAAGATGAGGACGACTTCGTTACTTTAACATCTGTTCACTCTGCTAAAGGTTTAGAATGGCCTGAAACATTCGTGATTGGATTGGAAGATGATGTGTTCCCACATTATCGTTCTAAGCAAAAACTCTCAGACTTGGAAGAAGAGCGACGCTTAATGTATGTAGCTATGACCAGAGCTGGAAAACGACTGTACCTCACTCATTCAGCCTTTAAATATGAGTACGGTTCCCAGAAACCGATTAGGCAAAAACCTAGTCCGTTCTTGGGAGAGATTCCAGACGATTATAAAACGGTCATGATACAAACGGCTTAAGTCGTTATTCTCCAGGAGGTAACATCCAACATGAATATTTTAAAGCTATTTAAAAACAAAAAAGTTAGAGGTTTTGAAGTGTTAGACGATTTTAAAGAGCACTTCGAAAACTTTTCGGTTTTAAAACCAACTCGTAAGACACTTAACGCAGCAGGCTATGACATTGCTGCAGTCGGTGATTATGTTATTCCACCGAACTCAAAAGCGATTATTAATACAGGTTTAACTGCTTATATGAAAGAGGATGAGTGGTTAGCTTTGTTTGTAAGAAGCGGCTTAGCATATGGGAAGGATTTAACCTTACAAAATGCAACTGGCGTTATTGATTCAGATTTCTATGGTAATCATATTCGAATTCTACTTCGCAATGAAGGAACAGAACCGTTTGTTGTGAATCATGGGGATCGTATCGCTCAAGGTATTTTCCTTCCTTATCTTACAGCTGATGATGATTATGCTTCAGACCTTCGTACTGGCGGTTTTGGTAGCACGGGAGGAGTGAAGGCAGCATGATTATTATAGCACTTGAAGGTTTAGATAAGTCGGGTAAGAAATCTCAAGCAGATAAACTACACGAAGCTTTATACGAACGTGGCTACAATGTAGAACAATCTGAATTTCATCGTTATGATACACCAACTGGTGGGTTAATTCGTCAGTTTCTTGATGGAAAATACAACCCCGGGCAACTTGCGATTGAATGTATTATGGCAGCGGATAAGTATGCTCAGCTTAATTGGTTCGAAGAATTAGCAGAGAAATTAGATGTTCTTATCTTAGATCGATACTTAGTGAGTCAACTTGTTTACAGTACAGCAAATGGTGTAGATATTGATTTTACAGCAAGTTTACTGGACCGTATGCCGGAGCCTAACTTCCAAATCTTTTTAGATATCGAACCGGAAGAATCAATGAAGCGTAAAGGTAAGCACGGTGAAAACGATAAGTATGAAAGTGATAAAGAATTATTAACAAGAGCTCGCGATCTGTATCTTCGTTATATGAAGTTAGAAGAGGAAGATGGGAATGCAATGATCTTAGATGGTACATTATCCGTCGAAGAATTGCATCAACAAATCTTGGAGCGCACATTATCTCTATTAACAGAAAGTAAGGGGGAATAGTGCATGAATCCGATTGTTGACATGACAGCAGAGCAATGGGCAGCTTATCGTAGAGAGTTAAATCAAAACACACAATCTATTCATATCCCAACGGATGTAAACCCAGCGATGGCTATTAGCATCCTTTCAAGAATAGATAATATCTACTCAACCCTTCGCATTCAATTCTCGGATTTAGAATCATCTAAAGAGAGAATCGATTTAATGGTAAAAGAAATTGAACGTGTTGGTTTGACTGGAAAGAATGAAGACGAAAGAAAGCGTAACGCTGTTATGGAAGTAAGAAAAGTTACCACGCAAGAAGGATTAACTTTGTATGATATGCAGCGCGAATCAACAGAACGATACATGTTTATTAAAGGAATTTTAGATGTTCTTATTAACAAGCAAAATCGTCTAATAACAATCAATGGTTTACTTAAATTAGATAAGGATTTAATGGTTTCACAAGAATCTTTCTCTTCTTTAGGCAGAGCATCATAAAACTAAGGAAAGGAGAAACTTACGATGACGATTACGGAACACGCTGTCAGGAGGTATAAACAACGTGTAGGGAAAAGAACAGCTTCTAAAAAACGTGTTGTTATGCAAATTAATCGAGATCTTGCTCGTGATGTGAAATACAAAAAGAAATCTAAAGTTAAAGATCATTACATTCTAGTCACATCTAGATATCAAGCTGTTTGTTATAAACACAGAGTAGTTACTATCACAGGCTTAAATGAAGATGCTTCTAATTTCAAGCAAACATCTAGTTGCGATGAGGAGTTGAGTCTTGTTGCATAAGTGTAATGAAGAAACGCATAACAAGTGTGAAAACTCAGCTCTCTGTCATTTGTGTGATGGAGTACGTCTTTACAAGAATAGTAAAGAGGAGAGAGCACGAAAACTAGAAGCGAGAGAAGCGAATAAACAAGCTGAGCGTAATGCTGCTTTCCGAACTTATAAGAGTGAGAAGAAAGAGGGCATGGCTTTTGAAAAAGATGTAACGAAAAAGTGGAACGCTGCTTTTAATAAAACAAATAAACAAACTGATTTGTTTAAGCAGGGTACTAAAAAAACAAAGATTCAAAAGCCTCGTATACAAGTTGATGAACCGGTAAAGGAAGAACCTCCTAAGCCGATAGAAAAACCAGTTCCTTCTATTATATTATCGTCAGTGGGTGCCACACCAACAATGAAGAATAAACCAATCGTAGACGCAAGACGTCAAGCGAACAGCGGAGCTTTGTGGTATGCAAAAGGAGACATTAAAACCCAAGACTACTTAATGGAATGTAAAGAACGAGGTACTATCAACGCACGAGGAGAAAAAACAATAAGTATTCCGAAAGACTGGCTTTTAAAACAAGAACTCGAAGCTTTTCAAGAGAATCGTCCTTATTGGGTGATTCCATTCAGATACAAGAATGACGACTCTATTTATTTAGTAAAGTCATTTGATCAAGAGATTGAGATGTATCAAGAAATGAGAAGACTAAGAGAAGAAAACGAAAAATTAAAAGCACAGATTGCGTAGAATACTCAGAAAGATGACAAAGTTGTCATGGAACGTTTATCTAAAGTTAATTGGAATCTTAATGCGGAGTATGGCAAAATATATATAGTAATAGAACTTATATTTAAATACTTTAGGAGTGAAGGATTTGAATTCTGCAAACCTGGGATGGTTTGTTTTGTCCCAAACTATGTTAGGAATTGGTAACTATGCTATTATGTGTTCCTTATTCCGTTTAAGATTCCACCGACACATTACTATAATTTCGGTTATTTCCTTTTTAACTAGTATGGTTAATTACTCTATATACTTTAATAAGCAGCATGATGGACTCGGTTATTTAGTACCGATCATAGGGATGGTCATATCTTTCCTATATCTAGCAGCTGTAGAAAAAGTTCCTGTGATTTGGTCGCTTATAGTGACAGTAGCAGGGGGAGTAATTGTCCCATTACTTATTCAAATTGCTATCATATATTGTTCATTTGGATTCTTTAGTCCATCTGAACTAAAAGCGCATATTTGGAGAAATTACGCAATGGATATTACCTCTGGTTTCGTCTATGGTACGTTGGCATTTGTTCTTTATTCTCAAGATTGGAATTTTAATTTTGATTTTGAGAAAATACGATTCAAGAAAGAAAAGCATTTAGTGATAGGAATTTCCCTCTTTGGAGCAATTTATTTGCCAGCGTCATTCTTTATGTCGCAAGTAAGAAGTAGTGATTTAAATCTCACATTCCTAGCTATTAGCTCTTCTCTATTGTTCGTAATCCTTCTAGTATTTGCGATAAGGAAAGATAAGCCAAGAATACAATATACAAAACCGATTACGGAGGTGAAAACCAATGTTTAAGAAAATAGTCGTGTGTCTTTCAACAGCTATAGCTTTAGCAACGATCCTTACATTTGCAGCTGATTCTGATAAATCAGTTGTGAAATCTGACACTACTACTCAAACTCAACAAGCAGAAGCTATTACAAGTGGCATCTCTTGGTGGTGGGAGTAATGAATTAAGAAAGCTTGCATCTTTATGATTGCGGCTTTCTTTTTTTGTTTATATACAGATAAAATAATCAGACTTGTATGTAAATAAAAAAAATGTCATCGAACGTTCATTCTATTTTAATTGGTATATTATTGCTGAATATGTCAGAATTAACTTTAGTCAGCAATGATATCCAAGAGAGGGTTTTTAAGATGAGATTTCATGAAGATTTTACAAGGTGCGAATGCGGTAGTGCATATCTAAGAAAAGAGATTTGCGTTCTTGCAAACTATGAAAAAGATTCGGCTGAAAAAGTAGTAGGTTTTAATGAGCTCCCTGAAAAAAACGAGATCCGTTATACATGTTCAAATTGCAACAAACTTATATATATAACAAGGGAGTAAATACAATGTCAAACAACGAAAAATCAGAGAAAAAAGAAGATGTATTTCAAGAAACTTTTGGTGGTCTACTAGATAGCAACAAGAAAGAGCCAGATGCTGTAGTCCATCAACCGGAAAATAAATTAGAAGATGTTCTATTCGGGGAAGAAGAGAACAATACACTTTCTCATGAAGAAGCGGAGAAAGCAGCAGAGAATTATATTCCTCCTTCTATTGGGGATGAACAGTGGGAACAATTTGTAGGAAGAGTGCCTTTACCTCCTATTAATAGAGAACAAGAATCAAGAGCCGTATCTATCGGTTTACAAGAGATTCGAAAAATGAAGGAGTATATGTTATATATTCATCGTCATATGATAAATGAATTTAATCGTATCTACGCTTCATTCCCTATTCTTTTTGCAAAAGACTTTGAAGAGAAGTTTGGGACTGCTCATAAAGAATTAGTTACAATTATGGAAGATATCGAGCACTTAGTTGCTGGAGACATCGACCATGTAGAAGCAGTAAAGAACGACTTCAAACTCACGCAAATCTTCGAAGAAAAGCGCTTGTCACTTCTCTACGACCTTTTAGAACATTACAACAAGAAAAAATAAAAATAGATAACAATAAGCACTTGCCAAATCAATGTGTAAGTGCTTATGTTTCTACTTGGACATTTTATATTGTAATTTAAATGGTTTTTAAGGTAGAAACAACTGTTGTAAACATTGCGTAGAGGTGAGGTAGTTTATATGGAGAACAAACAAATCGTATCATACAATGCACAATCAAGAGGACACAAGACCAAGGGTAATACATACAAAGATCGTTACGTCGAGAATACATGCCCTGAGTGCTCTAACCCTCGTGCTTATAAAGATGAGTGGAAGACAAGAATTAAGTACACATGCTTAAAGCGTGCTTGTCGTCACCAATGGTTCGAAAAAAAAGAATTTCCTGAAGTAAAAGAATAAGAAAGCCAATATATAAAGAGTCCAATCTTTTTTAGAGGGCTCTTTTTTTATTTCTCCATACCAATAAACTAGTAATCTTCTCACTCATGTTACAGCAGAAATACAACGATGAGAGGATTTGATTCAACATGAAACAAAAAATCACAAAGGGCAAAGTAATACAAAACTGTTTGAAAGCAACAGCAGCGATCGTAGTGGCTAGCGGCGTAGGATTTCAATTTCACGAGATTCAAGAACTAAACAAAGAAGTAACAGCCTTAGAAAAAAATCACAAACAAACTGTCCAAGAATTGAAAACCGCTAAAGAAAACAACAAAACGCTAGAAGAGCAGAAGAAGCAAATTCAATCTGCTACAGAACAGCTTTCAGTTGAACTGGAAGAACTAAAACATAGCAAGGAAGCTATTGAGCAAGAAAAGCAGAAGTCTCTAGAAGATAATCAAAAACTTCAAGCAGAGAATGCAGAATTAGCTAAGCAAGTACGCGAAGCGAAGGAGTCTGCCAGGCCAGTAAAGTCTGACAAGCCAAAATCAGACAATGTAAAACCTGTTTCTAATCCAGCTCCTAGTGCTGCTCCAACCCCAAACCCAGCTCCTGCTCCTGTTAAGGATACTAGTGAAAATGCTGGTGTTACTAAAACAATTATGGGTGTTGGTACTGCTTATATGATAAATGAACCAGGAGTAACAGGTTTAACTGCTTCAGGTAAGAAAGTACAACCGGGTATGATCGCTATGGACCGTTCAGTTCCATTTGGTACGAAAGTAAGAATCACATGTGAATCTTATCCATCTATCAACGGTATCTATACAGTAGAAGACCGTGGTGGAGCTATCAAAGGTAACATAGTGGACATTTACATGACAGATACTGACAGAATGTATGACTTCGGAAGAAGAGATATAAAGATAGAGTTTCTTAACTAACAATCGAATAGGAGGGTCCCGCTATTGTTTTCACTCCGTTTACAGGGTGACCAATTAGACATTCGTATTGAAACGAAACTATCTACTCAAATGTTCCGCGAATATACGGACTTCATGAGGTCACTACCGGGTGCATATTATATTGAGCAGGAATATAAGTGGATGGTTCCAAAACGTCATGTAGACGCCTTTGTTGAACGCTACGAGGATATCACCGCTTGGCACACAACTATTGAAAGTATTAAGGGGATTCAAGAAGTTTTACTTCCTGAGTTCCCTATGTTAGATGATTTCTCAGATTTTAAATTACAACCATATGAGTTTCAGCAACAGGGCATTTCCTTCTTAACTCATGTTAAAAGCGGTATTATCGGAGATGACATGGGATTAGGGAAAACAGTGCAAACAATGGGTGCTGCTCACATGTTATGGAAGCAAGGAAAAGTGAAAAAGGTTCTTGTTATTTGTCCATCTTCATTAAAATATCAGTGGTCTTCAGAAATTGAAAAATTCCTTGGACATACCAACATTGTTATTGATGGGAAAAATACAAAAGAAAAGAACAAAGCCTTTCTTAAATTCATTAATGGTGACTACTTATTCGGTATCGTCAATTATGAATTAGTTCGTAGCATGAGCGATATGATGAAGGAATTTCATTATGATGTAATTATTGCTGATGAAGCCCATCGATTAAAAAACAGAGGTTCAATTACCTATAAAGCTGTTAACTCATTACCTTCTACATACCGATTTGCAAGTACTGGTACGCCACTTCAAAATAATGTAGAAGAACTATATGCTTTAGTTGAATGGGTGCAGCCAGGGTTACTAGGTAAGGTTACCGAATTCAGAAAGAAATACATTGTTTATGCTTCTAAGTTTGGTCGTCGTTTTGTTCCGATTGGAAACAAGCGATTGGGTGAACTTCGTCGTATTATTTCTCCTTACATGTTGCGTCGATTAAAGAAAGACGTTGCAAAAGATTTACCACCAATGATTTTCCATCGTCGAGATGTTGAAATGAATAACACTCAAGCTAATCTATACAACAAGATTCAAGAAGATTTCCTAACTCTATTAGAAGAGTTGTCTTCTCAACAAGTGAATGGTCAATATGATCAAGAAGGCAATTGGGTTGAAGAGAAACGCAAGAAGGAAGATCAAGTACTAGGATACTTATACATGATGGTTGCTTCATCAGACCATCCTGCTTTATTACTGATGGGGCAGAGTGGTATGTCTAAGCACTATCTGGAATATATTCCGGAAAACGTTAAGTCTCCAAAACTAGCTGAGCTTGTGGATATATGTAAAGAACGTATGGAAGCAGGTATAAATAAAATTGTCATCTTTACTCAATTTGCTAAAATGCAAACCCTTATAGAACAAGAGCTGAGTAACTTAGGTAAGGTAGCGTTATTAAATGGATCAATGTCTTCTGCTCAACGACAAGAGCAGTTAGAAACATTTAGGACAAATCCTGAATACAAATTCTTTGTGTTAACAGATGCGGGGAACTACGGTTTAAATATCCAATTCGCTAACACACTTGTCAACTATGATTCTCCTTGGAATCCAGCTACCTTTGAACAAAGAGCGGGGCGTGTACACCGTATCGGTTCTACACATAACGTAGTTGATATTATTAGCTTAGTTACACTAGGCACAATCGATGAAAAAATCCAAGATACATTAGAAGAAAAACGTAAGCTTGGTGTAGCAGTTATTGAACGAAATCAATCTGAACGAAGTATGATGAACGGATTGATTGCTTCTATTAAAAAGAAACCTGTTTCAAAAGCTGCATAAAAATGGCTCATCCAAAAAGATGGGCTTTTGTTTTTTTCCTATATTATAATAGGAAGATAATTTTTCATGATTGGAAGTGTTTATTTGATAGTATATACAGTGCAACCGCTGCACATTTATCAACAAATGAGAAAAGATGGTTTTTATTCTGGAAGTGAAGAACATGTATGGCCAGAATTCAAATCTGCATATGCATGGATGATGGAGCAGATGAAGGAAAGAATTCCTGAGTATGATGGTTCTACTTATCCTGTGTGGTTATGGAATAAGATGCCTGACAGAAATAGACCTGCTTTATTACCTACTGGTCAAAAGGGTGTTATTCTTACACTGGATATACCAGAGGAACATATTCTTTGGTCATGTTTCGATTCTTGGCATTATGTTTTAAATAAATGGATCTTAACTCAAACAGAAGAAGAGGATAACCGATTAGAAGAAGAAGGTTATTCTGAAGAACAAATGATAGCTACATGGTCTAATATCTTTGATTTTGATTGGTTAAAAAACGCAGATCAAGATTGGGTCGGATTTAATCCAGATTATATTCAAGGCGTAACGCCACGTATTGAAATGAAAAACATAATTAAAGTTCAGCGATTTATCGCTAAGTAAAGGAGAGGGTTAACACCCTCTCTTTTTTTGCATTATAAAAATTATGGATGAGGTGGAAAAAAGTGAGTAAGGCATTAAAAGAGAAATCATTGTATCCTATATTTACTGAACAAAATTTCAGAGACTTCGTTACAAAAGATAAAGAGTCTGTATGGGAATGTCAGGTTGCATCAACATACTCATCTGATAGGTTTGATGAAGTGGCAATTTTAAAGTTAGCTGTAAAAGATGCAAAAGCAATTCCGTTTGTTATCATCAGATACAATAAGGATATTTACACAGCTAATAGCTTTGGCAGATTTAATAACTATTTAGAAGTTGATGGTGTTTACCTGATAGATAAAGATGTAATTATATTTTCTTCTGATTATCGTTCAAAAGAACTTAGGCCGTTGGTTGAAGATATGAAGATATATACTGCAGAAGAATTAGTCAAGGAGATGGAGGAGCATCTTCAGAAAGCGTTAAAAGAAGCGGTTGCTATGAAAAGAATGTTGGGTATTCAACCTGACAAGGAGTATGAGTATGAAAGTTCAGTTTTTGATTGGTATGTGAATGGGAAGAAACCTATTGATTTCATTAGTAGGAATACAGAACTAACTAAAACTTTTAAAAACAATGGTGAATTGAAATACATTATTAAATATATCCGTGGAGAAGATATTATAAAAGATGGTTTGCAGAATATAAATATAGACAAATACGCAGAGGTTCTTGAGTTTGTTGAACAGAAATTTGACGAGTACGACAAAAGCGAAGATATGAAGCGAAACATAGAACTATTCCGTATTCTAAAAGAAGATTTATCTAATGCGGTTACTGTAAATGTTACTAAAAAAGATGGGGCAACTATAAAAGTTGAAAACAACGTTAGACTTTGGGATAGCACATACAAGGTTGGAAGATATGATAACGAAGTATCCTTTACAGATATTGATTGCATTACATATAAAAAGAAAACTTATGGGAAATTAGACTCAACTACCATTTAGTTTATTCTTCTTGCAGGATTTTTCATGTTGCGCTACAATACTTTGCACGCAAAAATCCTGTAGGAGGTAATAAATTGTACAAAATATTATTACTTGAAGATGAACATGAAATCGGTAGCACACTTGAAATGATTTTAAAAAGCGAAAATTACCAAGTAGATTGGTTTACTACTGGTGTTGAAGCTGTTAATGCAGCAATAGCTAATAAATATGACTTAATGATATTGGATGTTATGTTAAAGACAACTACAGCTGGATTGAATTCTCGTATTTCAAACGGGCTTGAGGTTGCAAGGTTAGTAAATCAAAACAAAAAAGTTCCATACCTTCTTTTAACGTCAAGAAATGAACCTTTAGATATTATGCAAGGGTTAGACATGGGGGCGGAAGATTACATTACCAAACCATATGATTTAACAGTTCTGTTAGCTAGAATTCGAACAGTCTTACGAAGAACAAGTACCGAGGAACCTTCAAATGGAGGTGTTACACAGTGCGGAAATATCGAAATCAATTTGTTAACGCACAAAGTAACTGTCGATGGCAAACAAGTTCATTTAACAAATCAGTTATTTGAATTACTGCATTATTTTGTTGCTCACAAAGGTAAGATTATTTCTAAGGAAGAATTGTATAAAAATATTTGGGGATATGATCCTTCAGAATTACAAGAGACAAATACCTTAGAAGTAAATATTCGACGACTGAGAAACTCAATTGGCATCGATATAATTAAGACAGTTCGAGGTAAAGGTTATGTCCTTGAAATCTTTAATTCTTAGAAGAGCAAAAGAAAATAGGTTGCGTAGGAAGTTTACGGCAATGGCAGTTATTGCCGTAACTTTGGTTACTATTCCTATTTTAATAACATTTCTCCTTTTTGATATTTTGGAAGATGGGGAAGAGTTTTACCACCGAATGAAGTATAGGGCTGTTCAAATTGAAAGTGAAGTATGGGAAGCTGGAGGGGTCAGTAAAGTGTCCCCAGAATTTTTCGAAGGTATTGTAGCTAAAGGTGAAGAAATAACAATTTCTTCTACAGATGATCGTAGGAAGCATGTCTTCTTTGGTAAAGAGGATGAAGCAGAGAACTTGGTAAATGATACAAATGCTAAAATAGCATCTTTCTTGATAGAATTTTTATCTGCAAGATATAAAAAAGAAATAGAAAAAGTAGGTAATATAACTGTTCATAAAGATGATACAAGCGGCCTTCATTATATGACTTATGAATATTCTTTTAAACATATAAATCATATTGACACAGTACTGGTAAAAAGAAGTGTAACACCAATTGTTGTAAAGCCTATAGAAAAATATCAAAAATTATTTTTCTTAAGTTTATTATACATTGCATTTTTCTCAAGTATATTTTCTTATTTTGGTCTTGGACTCGTATTTCGTATATTAGGAAGAGTTCTTGATAAGATGTTTTCTGATTTAGAAGAAACGGATTACAAAACTAAAATAAAAGTAACAGGGATATACGGGAAAGAAATTAGTGGTGTTAAGCATAAAGTAAATGACATTCTAGAACGAATGCAAAAGATTATCGAAGTTAATATAGAGTCAGTTCAAGATGTATCGCATGAGGTAAATAATAAGTTAACATCAATTAAGCAATCTGTTGATGTACTAAGATATTTCGGAACAGATGACAAACCAATGGTAGATAAGAAACTAAAAGCAATAGACGACAATGTTGAACAAATCACAAAAGTTATGTCTACAATCCTTGATTTAGCAAAGTTAGATCGAGGTGCTCAATTTTGTTCTGCAGAAGCTGCAAATGCAAAAGAAATAATTGACGAATATCTAGAATATACGAAAAAGGTCTTTCCGGAATTCGAATTTGTTAGTAGGTGTGATGTAGAAGAACCTGTCATAACCATTAACAAACAACATTTCTTATTGGCTTTGAATCCAATTATTGAAAATGCAGTTAGGTATTCTGTGAATAGCAATGAAGTAATGGTTCATATTAAGGATGTCGGATGTCCCAATTGTTTGTACGTGGATGTTATCAATTGGGGAGGTCAAATTAAAGAAGAAGAAATTCCATTTTTATTCAATAGGTATTACAGAGGAAAGAATCTTGATAACTCAATAAAAGGGTCTGGACTAGGTTTAACCATATCAAAGAAAGTGATGGATATATACAATGGTGAAATTAGTGTGAGAAGCAGTGTAGGTGGAGAAACTGTCTTTACATTATGTATACCTGTTGTATCAGGAGAAGAGGGGGATGCCTAATGAAAAACAAGATTAGGAAATTCCTCGGAAATTTTGTAAAGCGTGATAAGTTACGTGTTCAAGTAGTTTTATTAACCGTCGCACTAATTCTTTTATCGGCAATACCAGTTAATTTATTTTCTATGTACAACGAACTTAAGCTTACAACCCAAAGAGAATACGAAGCAATGTTTGCTAGAGCAGAAAAGCTAAAAGAAAAACTTGAATCAATAGAAAACGGTGGCGGAAGACAGCAAATTGATACTCAGTTTTTTAAATATATGAGTTATCCAGGAGAGGCATTAAAAATCAAAATTGGTCAAAAGGGGATAGGAGACTATAGTTATACAAGTCCTTCTGACCAAGATGATTCATTTGATGTATTTGGGTCCCAGATCTTGACTTTATTCGTACCAACGTTTTTTGATTCTATTAGGGCACATATGAATAAGCGGGACCTTGCTGCGGATAAGGCTAATTATAGTTTTTATATTGATGAGAAAAATAAAGCATATGGCACAGTTTCTTATTCTTTTAATCATGAGGATCATATCGATACCATATCAATAAAAAGAGATATAACAACTAATTTGAAAATGCAATTGATGACAAGCTTAGAAAGTGCTCTGTACATGTTTCTTTGGTTCCTTTTCTTTTCGGTCATATCAGTATTGGCAGGTTTGAAAATTATATTTCGACCACTACAGAAGGCGATTGATACGAGTTTTAACAATGTGTTAGATAATAATTATCAAACAAAAATTGTAGATCCTTTGTATGGAGAAGAAATATCTAGAATCATTAACCGCTTTAATGCTGTTTTAGATAGGATGAATGAACTTGTACAGAACAACCTTAATTCGATGCAAGATGTATCTCATGAAGTAAAAACATACCTAACTGCAATAAAGCAGTCTGTTGATATGATTAAGTTTTATGGAAAAGAGAACAAAGAATTAGTTGATGAGAAGTTACTTGCTATAGAAGACAACATTTCTAGGGTTACATCAATTATGTCAACAATCTTAGAACTCGCTCGCTTAAAACAAATATCAAGTATTGATAACGCTAATTACTACAATGTAAAAGACCTAATCAATTACTTGTTAAGGTTTAAAGATGCATCATATCCAGATTTCATTTTTGATATTGGCTATGATTCTAATGATGCAGAGGTATTTGTAGATCGAAATCATTTCTTTCTAATGATGAATCCTATACTCGACAATGCAGTGAAGTACTCTATTGATTCGAATCTTGTTAAGGTAAACGTTATTTCCGAAACTAATGATGATACGGTTTCTATTTCTGTTATAAATAAAGGAGTTGTTCTTGATCCAAGAGAGATTCCTTTCTTATTTGACAGGTATTATCGTGGTAAGAATTTAGAGCATACAAAACAAGGTTCGGGCTTGGGATTAACAATTGCAAAAGAAGTAATGGGTATATACAAAGGGAGGATAACTGCTGAAACTACAGTAGATAACGAAACATCTTTCACGTTAAGCTTCCCAAAAGCTGTGAGAATAGAAAATGAAAGTAAAGACTTAGGAAAATAATCCTGAGTCTTTTTTATTTTTATGTTGCAAAGTAAAAATCAAATGGATACATTCTGAGAATGAAAGGGGAGTAACCACATTGAATTACTCTTTCGATATTAAAGAAGAAGACTTAACACCTGGGCGAATATGTTTAGGTGCTGTAAAAGTAGAAATGGGACGTATGTTTTTATTTGGCTCTCAAGAAAGGTTACATGAAATGGTTTCGTTTATCCCAGGATTGGGTAACGGGGTGTATGAAGTGTACGCCGTTATAAAAGATGTGCCAGGGTACGGTTACCGAACTACTAAAGTTGAAATCGAATGCATCTCTGATGAAGAGATTATGCATTACGAGAAAGAACAGTCTGACCGAGTAATGGAGGTGGTTTATTGATTTCCGAGTTTTATTTACGAAAGAAAATGTTCAACTACATGAATAAGAATTATGGAGCATTGCTCAATGTTCTTGATAGTTGGAACGAAAAATTAAATCATGGTATTCCAATGGCTTCTGAGTTGTTAGCGGATCTATTTGGACATGAAATCAATAACACTATGGTAGATGAGTTCGTTGGTGCTTATGATATCCCAGGAACTTTTATTGGTGTATCAGTTGGAGCATGGATGAATGAAGAGAATCCTTTTCAAGTTGTATTTGTTTACAAAGTTGAAACCCATACGTCTACAGAAGATAGTGTTGAGATGTTTACTATGGGTGATGAATCTTTACTTATCGAATATTGCCAAGAAAGGGGATATAGATAAGCATGTGGATTATATCAATTGTATCTGCGTATTTACTTGTTGGAGTCATATATGGGATTCTGCATTTAAGTAATATTTATACCACTATTAGACAAGTAGGCGACAAGGAAGCATTTTTAAGAGAAATGGTTTCCATGTATGAGTTTACTCCACAAGGGGCTGAGTATTATGCACAGCTGCAAGAATTATATGTGGAAAAAGGTGAGTTATTGGCTGAATACAAAGTGTTTAAGGCTAATGAGGACTGGTATCAGCTCCAAACATTTCTTCTAGGCTTTGTACTTTGGCCGTACTATATATTTTCTATTTATAGAAAAAGAAAAAATATAAGAAGAGAGATGGGGCGATGACCATTCTACTAGTAGATGGAGTCGTTGGAGCTGGCAAAACAACTCTAGCGCATTTAATAAGTGAAAGATTTAACATTCCTATTTTTGAAGAACTAGGAAACCCTGATGCAGAACGATTACTGAATCGATTCTATGCGAAGAAAACTCGTTGGGCATTTACAACACAAATCTTCTTTGCAAACGAACGATGGGAAATGATTAAGAAAGTTCATGAAGAAGGTCATGGTATTTTAGACCGTTCAATTTTCGGTGATAACATCTTTGCAAGTATGTTAGCTGAAGATCTTGAAGATGGTGGAGAAGGTATGACATGGGAAGAGTATCGTACATATAAGAAGTTACTAGACCAAATCCTAGAGCATTCTCAACCACCTGAACTATTAATCTACCTACAATGTAGTGCTGAAGTTGCAAAGCAGCGAATTGATAATCGGGGCCGTGGAATTGAAAGCGAAGTAGAAATGGCTTATTGGGAACGACTAAATGACAAGTATGACGTATGGTATCAAGACTATGATCATTCTCCAAAAATCGTAATCAATGTAGATAATTTGGATTTTGCAAACAACGAAGAAGATAAAGAGTCTGTACTTGCATTAGTTGGCGAAGCGTTAGAGAAAATTGGCTATACAAACAAAGAAAAAGCAGGGGCTTAATACCCCTGCGCTCTTTTCTGTCTCATTTCTACATACTGCAGAATAAGAGAGTCCGGTATAGTTCTGTATAGTTCATCAGGAAGATGACGGGCACCAGTGGCTCCAGCTTGTTTAGCTTCTTTATCCATCTGTTTCAGTTCTTTTTGACTGTATGGTGCAATGTCAGCATTCCATTGATGATAACCACAGCTTTTACATTCTAAAAGGACATTTCCATTTTCAGCTTCTTCAAAGACCATTAGTGAACCACCGCATCTTACACAACCGCGACCAGAATCTTGCCATGTCTTAGCTTTTACACCGGAAGTTCCATCATTGTATTTGATCCAGTTCTTAAAGGTCTCTTGGGCGAGTTCTCCAAACTCCTCCCAGTTCTTTTCATCGTCTTTACGTTGTCCGTAAAGATTGTCAGTGTCCATAAATTCATACTTTTTTTCCATTGTAAAACTCCTTTCAAAAGAGGTGATAAAGTGTCAACAGCTCAACTAGAAGTTGAAGAGTCAAAAATAAAACAAATTAAAGCGCGATATGGGGAATTAGACATCATAGATATGGTTCATCAGTTTCTCACTACTGAGAACGCTGCTAACCAACAAAAGCGTATCGATCAAGGACGACTAGGTAAGTTTTATCCGTCTTCAATTGGAAGGTGTAAACGTGCTGTGGTTTATCAGATGTTGGGTTATCCAACTAAACCAATACCAGGACAAAACCTTTTAATTATGGAGAATGGAACGAGCTTTCATAATCGCATGGAAGATATCTTTGAAAAGATGGGAATTCTAATTGCTCCCGAACTTTCATTAAAAGATGAGGAATTACGCATTAGTGGGCGTTCAGATGCTATCATCTGGAACTATCTAAAGCCAGATGACGAAGAGGATGCTGAGGATATCGTCTTAACAGCCAAGGTTCCGGAGAAATACAAAGATCAGAAAGGCGTAGAAAAGACAAAGATGGTAGACAAAGAAGTCTATCGTGGTCCAGCTAATCATATCCTTATTGTCGAATTCAAGTCAATTAAGAATAAGAACTATGCTAAGTTGCCAAAATCTAAGCCAGATAAGAAACATGAAATGCAGTTGCAATTGTATTTCTATTTAACTGGTATTAGAAGAGGTATGGTGTATTACGAAAACAAAGATACTCAAGAATCTAAGTCTTTCCATGTTTCTTACAATGAGGAATTGGTTGAACAAGTTAAAGCAGACATTAAAGAAATTCTTGATTATGTAGATCGTCGAGAGCTGCCTGAGAAAGAAGGGAATGCACTAGACATTATGTGTCGCTATTGTGATTTCCGTAACTTATGTCATGTACCAATCTCTGAAGAAGAATGGTTGGAACTATATTTCAAAGATGAAAACGAAGCCTCCTAACACGGGGGCTTTTTATAAAAAGGAGAAAAAATGCTTAATTTTATTGGAAGAGGTAGTGCATTTAATACCAAAGAAGGAAACAACTCCGCTTATATTAAAAAGGATGATCATTTGTTTTTAATTGATTGCGGTAGTTCAACATTCGGCCGCTTGATTGAATCCAAATTGTTAGATGAAGTGAAACAAGTTACTGTATTACTCACTCATTTACATCCTGACCATGTAGGGTCATTAGGGGATTTAATTTTCTATGGGTATTACTCAATGGGGCAGCTAATGAAACCAAGTGTAACAGTTTGTGCTCCATATGATTTAGGTATCATTAATCACTTAAAAACGGTTGGTGTAGAAAGAGAAACATATGAGCTAGTACAATTCGGTGGAAATGTAGGACTTCATTATGATGATTTCACATTAAACATTAATACTGTTTGGGCTAATCATGTAGAGGAATTATCTTGCTTCGGATACATTATCAAAATCTGTATCGATGGTCATAATCATACAATTTACTATAGCGGAGATACCAATGATATCCCGTTAGGTGTTTTATTTATGTTAGAGTATGACCAGATTGATTACTTTTATCAAGACACATGCATAGCAGACTACGAGAAGAATGTTCATCTGTCACTAAGAAAACTAGATGAGCTAATCAAACAAGATGTAAGGCACAAAGTCTTCTGTATGCATTTAGATGAAAAATTCGATGAACAAAAAGCAAAGGACTTGGGATTTAATGTAGTTTCTATTGCAGCGTAAAAATAGGGAGGAATATATATGAGTGAAAGCAGAGTAAGGTTATTTGAACAACGTATGGCAGATGCGGGGCAGGTTATGACTCTTCGTGCATTAGATATGGTCAAGGAAGAGATGTGCGCTACAAAAGGATTTGCGCGTCATGACGGAACAGACTATTACAACCATTGTGTAGATGTAGCTCAGGATTTATTTAATCATGGCTATAGAGATGAAAATCTCTTATCTGCAGGTCTGCTTCACGATATAGTAGAAGATGTCGATGGAATCACGTTGAGAATGATTGAAGACAAATTCAATCCAAGAGTGGCTAAGCTGGTTGATCTTGTTACAAAAGAAAAGTCTGTTAACTATAAAGAAGGTGAGCTTCTTAAGGTATTGTATCTTGAACCAATACTAAGAGATCCTGATGCATCTCTTCTAAAGACAGCTGATAGAAAACACAACTTTAGCACGTTGCGTGATGCTATTCCTGAAAAGAAAATCAGACAAGCAATCGAGACTGAGAAGTTCTTCTTCCCATTCTTTAAGGAAGCTATGAAACGTTATCCAAGACACTCTGCATATTTCCTATCTGCTAAGACAGCTATTAAACCGCATCTTATGGAGATACTAGAGCATTACGAAGAAGTGAATGCTTTAAATCTTCGAATTGCAGAGTTGGAAGCTCAACTTAATAAAGTTCCTGTATTACAATAAAAAGATCCTCCTTGTTAATCGCAGGGAGGATTCTTCATTAGTTCTTCTAGTTTCTTCTTAATTTGTTTACGCTTATTCCAAATAGTATCGCGGTGATATCCCATTTGGGCACCAACTTCTTCATAGGTCATTCCTTTATAATCGTAAAGGGATATTAGAGTTCTTTCAAAATTATTTAATTGGTTAAAGGGAAAGTCAGCTGTTTTTCCTAGTATCCAATTGAGTCCTATTTGCTCTTTTTCATTTTGAAAGTAAAGGTCAGAACGGAGAGTTTCTTCTATAATAATCTCACTGTTTTCATCCCTATAATCTTCTAGCATGTCTATACGATGTGAATAGAGTAAGTCCTTGAAGAGATATTTGTAATGAGCATAAACTTTGTATCGATAACTATTGAATAGGTATCCACAAAAGTTCTTTTTCTTTCCTTGTTTCTTATACTTCCTAGCCTGAGTTAATAAGAGCAAGCAAAGATCATTTATTAAGTCTTCATCTGTAATATGTCTCATTCGATAATTAATCATTTGTACAAGCTTCCGTGTAGCTTTTTTCGTATGAGCATATTGATAGTTGGGGATAAGAGCCTTATGCAGGGTTTCGTCTGAGGTAAACTGTCTGAGGAATTGCCGTGTATCTCTGTCATTAAATTTAATCACGCCAAAGCGTAAGAGGGCAAAGTACTTATTGAGGTACTTAGATAGTTCTTTTGTTTCCGGATCATAACCAAAAGACTGGATTATTTCTAACCCAGCCTTCTCGGAACCTGCTTGATATTCGAACACTAAAGACTCAATGTGTTCATATTGTTGAGTTTTATCGTCCATACTTTTCTAAGTGGGCTAGGATACGTTCCATTTTTACAGTGTCGTCATTTGCATTTTGTTTACGTTGGTATTCTGCAACCTCTTGAAAAAGGTTTGCTTCAAAAGCTAAGATGTCTTCTTTATTGTAATTCATGACTTCATCCATCTCCAATTCGTAAATGATGTTGAGTAGGTCATCAATTTTATCTTCATCTTCTATGATTTGAGAAAACTCTTCAAGAGACAAGTCTACACCTATATTGCCACGGTAGATTTTCAAGCAGCTACACCTTCTTTATGTAAGTCTACACATGCCCAGGCAATGCCGATAGCATCTGTTAAATCGTTGTCCTTCTTGAATTCTAGATTATCAAATTCATAGATAGCAACAACCTTATGGAAGGTATCTTCTTTCTTGGCTTTACCTGAACCGTGGAAGATTTTACGCCAGCTAGTAGGGTAGATAAGTTCAATCTCTAGCTTGTGTTTCTTTGCAAGATAAAGAATTGTGCCCGATACTCGTGTTAATTTCTTTAATGTATCGATGTTTAATTTGCTAAATTGGTCTTCACAAAGGATTTTAGTAATATCATATTTTTCGAAAAGGGCTTCAATACGTTCGATTTGATAAATGATTTTATCTCCTTCATCACCTTTAGAAGGGATATCGATTTTGCCAGCTTCGATAATATCATGCTTTTCGTCCATTACACAGTATCCTGTGCATTTAGTTGAGGGGTCTAATCCTAAGTAGTACATATGTATCCTCTCCTATATTGTAACAGAATCTAGGGGAATAACCTAGAAAATTATTCCCCGTCTTCTACTAAAATTGATAAACCATGAATCATGTTTTTGATGTATTCTCTTACATAGCTCTTTGCCCAGTCTGGAACCTTTTCATAGCGAACTTGTTCTCCTATGAAGCAAGAACGTAATTCCATACGGCGCTTAGTCATCATGTCGTCAATTTCTTTATCTAGAATAGAACCAAGTTGTCCCATTCGTTTGTTTTCCATTAAAATATCAAGCTCTGTATCGAGAGCTGAATGTTTTGACAGTAGGGAAGCAACTGCTTTTGAAGTTACTGTATTTAGTAGTAAATCTTGAAGTTCATTTTGGAAGGTTGGTTTTGGGGGAGTTATCTCAATAGCTCTCATGTCTCCATCAAAGTCACCAAATGTTTTTGACATCTTGTACATGTTCGGGTCGATGATACCGTCCTGACTCACAATTAGTCCTTCTTCTTTTTGATAGATAGTTTGATTTTCGAGGTCAACTGTAATAGTTTCTTCCTCTTCTTCTTCAACTACGTATACTGGATTGTCTTTTACTTGTTCTTCACTCATGCAGACTCACCCGCCTTTTTTGTGTAACCGAACTTAAAGTCGTGTTCTTCATCTAATGGGCCGAATGGAGTTTGATTATCAAACACAAGCTTGTTGCAAGTAAAGTGGAATTCTTCACCTAGAACAAGTTCATCTACATCAAAACAGCCTTCTCTTTTAGTGAAGCGAAAATCCTCAAATCGGATACTTAATTTTTGTCCATATTCATTCATGATAAAAAGAATGAATTCATTAGAAGCTGATTTTGAACCTGATCTTGTTAACATATATGGTTCAATAGGTGACTTATCGAATATCATTGTTTTAATAGAACCAATTACAGGATCTAAACCGTCTGATACAAGACCGAATCTCTCTGTATATTTAATTTCATATGTTTCACCAATTACATGACCATTTAATACTGCGATTACATCGTTACCGCTAAAAGTGGCATATGTTTTTATATTTTTTTCTTCTTTTATTTGTTCACTCATTTGTGTGATAACCTCGCTTTTGATTGTTGTTTAGCTAAACGTCGAGCTTCACGATTTTGAAAAGGAACAACATTGTCCTTTTTCATTTGATCTAGGCGCTTCTTAGCTTCTTCATAGATGTTTACCTGACCATCTAAGATGTTTACTTCTTTTTCTAACTGGTCAATTTCTTCTGGAGTTAATTCTTTTCGGAAGACCTTATCAAGAGTTTCATTTTGCTCTACGTAGAAAGCAGAAACAATAATAGAACCTTCTTGGTCGATACCAACTTCAATCATGTCAATACCTTCACGGATATACTCATGTAGACGAAGGTACTCAACAACTGTTTCGATAGTTAGAGTTGTTTTGATTTTATTTACTTGTTCTTCCGGAGTTAGTTGGAAGTAACCTGGAGTACGTTCAACCATCTTATCAATAACTTCTGCCTGAACTTCAGGAGTAAGGCGAATCGTTTTTAAGATTGTTTGAATAGCAAAGTCACTTACATGAATGTGTTCCATATTTAAGTTAGCCACTTCATTTTTAGTAATGAAAATACCTAACACTTCTTTTTGTTCAGTTGGTTTATTCATTTTCTTTCTCCTCTTTCTTAGTTTCTTGTAGAGAGTTTTCAGAGAAAGACTTTTTAAGTTCTTCATTTAAGATAGTTACATCGCCGTTATCTGTCATCTCCATGACTTTTTTACCTTGATTGTTAATAAATTTAAGCACATTAATTCCTCCTTGAACTAACTTGTCTTTAAGTATTTGAACCATTAGAACCGTAGTTGTAAAGAATTATCTCGAATATTTAAAGATGGGTTAGCTCAACTTAATAACTGTAAGAAAAAGGTGTCTTTTAGCTTTTTCGTAAATATGGTATAAAGGTAGGTAGGATTGCTTGTGAAGGGAGTTAAAAATGAATAAGCAAGAGGCAATAGAAATTATTAAGAATTCTTTTTATCATTTGGTGTTCGAAGAGAACGTTAAAGTGGGGTCCATCGATATCCTTTTATATTTTCCGTCTATAGGTATAGCTATTTTAGAACCTAAAAAAGATAGGAAGCACTTACTCTTAGAGGATAATGTTGAAGATATGGATGAACTATATATTAAAAAAGAGTTAGAAGCTAAACCCATCTATTTAGATTTAGAAGAAGACAAATTCAATGTGGGATTTGTTATTAATGACATACTGTTGGAAGCGAGATTCGCGCCATCAGAAAATTTTTTGGAGAGTAGGGGTACGTATTAAGGAGAGAAGTCTTGATAATCAAGTAATTCTCTTTAAAAGTCCCAACATTCTATTACTGAGTTTTATTGTAAGGAGTCTTAGATCCATTCTCCTTGATATGTACTCCACTCTAAATAAACAATACATAATAAGAGTGTCGCATTTATTTGCGGCGCTTTTTTATTTGGAGGAAAATACATGACAAACGAAGTAGTAAGTGTTGAGGTTTTAGTGCCTATCTCTGAGATGGTTTTTGAAGGACGTTCCTTTTCTATCTATGGAACATTTGAGGAGCCATTGTTCTTAGCTAAAGATGTAGCTCAATGGATTGAGTATGATGTTTCATCAATTAATAAGATGTTAAGAAATGTAGATGAAGATGAAAAGGTTCGGAAAATTGTTCCGACGCAAAGCGGCGCTCAAGAATCTTGGATGCTTACAGAACAAGGTATGTATGAAGTATTATTACAGTCTCGTAAACCTGTAGCAAAAGAGTGCAAGAAAGTTGTTAAGGCGCATATGAAAGAGTTACGTGTTTCTGGCGTAACTCTGAGACAGAATCTAACACTTCAACAACAAACAGTTGTCTTATTAAGTAAATTAGACGAAGTACTTATTCAACAAGAAGCAGAACTTGCTCAACTTAATTCTCAAATTGAGACATTAGGCGAGCAAACTGAACTACTAGAAGAAGAAATCCGCGTGGTTGATAATCAAATTAAAGCACTTCAACCATATGCCAAGAAATATAAAGAGTTCTTATCTGAAGATGCTCTGATGACTATTGATGATTTTGCACGTATTATGTTTCCACGTTACAGCTTAGGTCGTAACCAGCTGTTCCAATACATGCGTGACAATCGTATGATTGGGTCTGAAGGACGTAATCGTAATATGCCGCACCGCCAACTTGTAAATCGAAATATCTTAAAGCTATTAAAAGGACAAGTCTTTATCACGAAGCGAGGATTCGATTATCTTTGTGACTCTTTAGACTCTCATTTTAATCTTTAATAACTAACCAGCAGGGGAGAGATCCTCTGCTTTTTCTATTTAATAAAAGGAGCGGATTTAATGAAAAATCTATTAATGGAATCAACAAATGATGTAAGAACAAATATTTTAATGGCAGCGAATTTCCTTAAAGAACAGAAGCGACTACTAAAAAAGCAGTCAAATGTAATGCAAAAACATAAAGAAGAGAAAGAAGAAAAAGCAGAACGTCTTACTAAGAACTCCGAAGAGATTGAACTAAAAGGACAAGAACGGGAGTTACTAATTAAAAAAGTAGAGAACTTGTTAAAGGTGCGACTAGAGAAAGATGTTGTGTTAGTGGAAGCTGGCCATGACTCTAATCGTTATGTTCGCTGCATCTATAGACAGAATCGAACAACACTAAAAGGTTTCTTAGAAGACCTAGTAGCTGTCTATGGGGATGGATTAGCCGAAGAAATGAGAACGAATCCTGTTCAGTCATTACTTCAGCTATTGCATGAAAAGAAGGTTTTAAAGAAAGACTATAAGCCGTACTCTACTGCATTTTCTAAAGGATACTTTGAAGAGAAACCAGTACGAATCTATGTCGATTCTAATAAGAACGCAATTCGTGTAGAGACAGAGGTATATATCACAGCAAGTGGTACAAACCGTTTACGACTTAAAGAATTAAAACCTATCATTGTTGCAGGAAATTCCATTTGACAAGAGAGGGAGAAGTGCCTATGTTTGTGGCGCTTCTTCTTTCTTTACATGTAAGACTTTTATGCTGAATGAAATTATTGAAAAGGTGAGATAAATGAAATTAACAGATGAAGAACTTAAGAAATTACCACGACAATGTTTAGATTGGAATGGTGCCGGTGCAGTTATTATCAATAAAGCCATCTTAAAAGATATCTGCAAAGAGTTATTAGATTACCGAACAGGTAAAAATAAATCATAAGGAGAGATAAATAATGAACGAATTAATTTTTGTAAATAAAGACACCAATGTGAGATTCATGGTTTCAAGATCTCAACAATTGGTTGTACCTCAAATAGGTGCAAAGATTTTTTTACAGGACCCTAATGATGTAACTTACCAGGGCGCAGTATACATGGTACATCATCATTACGGCCAAGGTGATGGGAAGTATCTAACTGTTTATATTGTTTTAAAAGACCTTAAGAGAATTGAAGGGTTACCATTTTAATAAGAGGAGTGGTAGAAATGAGTGTTACTACATTACCAAAGGGTTTAACTTTTGAACAATGGTTAGAAATGCATTACGGATACACCGGAACAGAAGAAGAGATTGAGGCAGCTATTTTAGAACATAACAAAACAGCGGTTGCTGAAGTCTTTAAAGAAGAATGGTGTACAACTTACAGGTCTGCTCAGATGGAAGTTGTTAAATTATTTGAGGAAGACTACATTAAGGATTCCCAAAAACATGGTTGGGAACGACTTACCAAACGATTCTGGTGGGAATAAAGGAGGAAGAAATATGTGGGTAGATCCAATGAGCCTTGCAGGTGGAATAGATGAGTATAGCTTCGGAGATCGTTACGATGGGCCACTTCCAGCAGGAAGAAAAGTTTACTTTCTTAATAAAAATGGATACGACAGTGAACGAGAATATGCAGCAACTTTCTTTGAGGAAGGACAAGTCTTAACTGTCAAAGAGATATACGTAGGTAGAAGTAATTCAAAAGTTGAATTTGTAGAACATCCGCTTAAGAAATTTAATACAGTAATGTTCGCTGATTGTATAGAAGAAGGAGAGGCATGTCAGAATGAAAGCATTTCGAGTGTTTTACCAGACGGCTGGTAGGTCAACCTCTGCAGTTGTATTAACAGAGGATGAATCAACATTAGAAACATCATTATCTGAAAAAGATTCTGATTTTGAAATAGGAGATAGGTATTCTCGTATTTCAAGCAAAAGAGAAATGCCTTTGTCTAATGTGATGGTTCGTGACTTATCAGTTGCGGAATTATTAAAGCTAATGAATAAGGAGTAAGAACAATGTTTTCGTTTATTTGTTTTATTTTATGGGTAGTTTCCCTTGTGATGATGTTTGTTGACTATCACTGGGGATGGTTATTAGCACTTGTCCTAACTACGCTATACTTCATACTTCGTTTTGGAGCAGGTGGAAGCGGCCCCGACTTTGATTTTGATTTCGATATTGGAGATTAATAGTTGTGAAGTGAGGTTAACAAGGGAAGAAATTCATAAGTTTATTTAGGAGGTAGCTCTATGTATTTTGGATATATGGAACCATCGGAGCTAATGCACTTGGGAAACTGACAGCCTGCGCCGATATGACGAGCGTAAATACTACTGTTGGTTCTCAGGGATATTATGTTCAATCAAAAAGAAATCGAATTATGGGAGCAAGAACAAGCAGAAAAAGAAATCAATCGCTATTGTACAACTAAGAATACTCGCTTGTTCGATCCAAAGAAAGAACGTTTATTTAAAGCACGTAAATACTTCACAATGAAGTACGGTGGATACAATGAAGATTGGAGCGCCGCAAAAGAATGGAAGCGTCACATTCGTGCTAAATACCGTAACATCAAATCAGAAGATGCGTGTCACCCAACAAAACATGAGTATCACACTTATGGTTGGTTAACATGGTAATCTTCCTAAGAAATAAGACAAACTAGGGTGGGGCGTTAGCCCCTATACATCAGGAGGAAATATTATGGCAAACATTTATTTAGCATCACCTTTCTTTAATGAAGAAGAATTAAAACACGTAGAAAAGGCAGAACAGGTATTGCGTGCATTAGGACACACTGTATTTTCACCGAGAGAGAACCAATTACCTGAAGTAGAATTCGGTTCTTTTGAATGGCGTACATTCGTATTTAAAAACGATTTAGAACATATCAAATGGGCAGACATGGTATTCGGCATCATTGGTGAAAACTATGACGACACTGGTACTGCTTGGGAATTAGGCGCAGCTTATATTCTAGGAAAACCTGTACTGTTATTTAATCCAAAGGGAGAAATCATCAATCTTATGATTACTGACAGCTTACATGCATACTTTGAAGATATGAATGAAGTAGCTCGCTATGATTTTGCTACTCTACCAATCAAGCCATATTTAAAACCAGTGAAATAAAAATTTGGGGAGGCTAACGCCTCCTCCTTTTTTGAATTTGGAGGTGTAATATGGACGAATATCAAAGAGAAGGGTATTTGCAAGAGGTTAAAAAAATAGAAAAGCTTAAATTCAAAGAAGGTTATTTACCACATGATTTTGTTGCTGTTGCTTTTCTTTTACTAGAGAGACATTTACCTTCAGCTGAAAGATTTGAAAAAACTATGAAAGATACAGATGACCTAATAAAGAGAGCAGAAAAACTACTCCAAACTTATTAAGGCGACAATAGGAGTGACACATATGAAAATTGATTACGCTTCAGATTTACACGCCAACCACTGGATGCTTTGGACGAATAACCAAATGAAGTGGGAAAGCAGAACAAGAGAATTAACAAGAAAGCTAATAGAAAATGGTAATGGAGAAGTTCTGATATTACCTGGTGACTTTAGTGAGTGGAATCAACAATCCTTATGGATCTTAGATGAAGCAGCAAAGCATTACGAAAGAGTATATTTTACAGTTGGAAACCATGACATGTACCTTATCTCAGGAAGTCAAAAGAAGAAGTATAAAGATTCTATAGGTCGAATTAATGACTTAATAGAGAAAGCTTCTGAGATTCCTAATGTAGTACCTCTTGTTAAAAATGTAGATACATTTAAAGGGAAAGTATTTGCCGGAGATGTATTATGGTATCTTCCTAAAACACAAGCTGATTGGGAGTTTCTTCGTAATGTATCCAATGACCCTAGATATATATCAATCAATGGGTATGCAGGAAGCGATGTACCAAGAAAGTTACATAAGGAGTCTATGGATTGGTACGACACGTTAGAAGAGACACATGTTAATGTATTTGTTTCTCATGTTCCACCAGTACATAACCCGTTTACACCGTATGAACCGAATACTTGTTATATGACGGATGTTCCTTTTATTAATGCAGATCATTGGATTTGTGGGCATGACCATATTCAAGGTGAGTTTGAAAAGGCTGGAGTTCAATTCCATATGAACGCAATTGGATACCCAGATCATTACTCTAACTACCCTAAAAAGAATGTAGTACCAGAAGGGAATATAGACGAACATAAATCCTTTGGTATTAAAACATTTGAAATATAGGGAGGTTTAGCTCGTGAAAACTATTTTGATTGTTGTTGCTACTGTTATTGCTTATCGATTAATAGAAGATTTCTTTTTCAAAAAGGAAGTCTAAATTGAGGTGTTAGAAATTGAACTTAAGAGGATGCAATATATTATGGTTTGAAGATCCTAATACGTTCTCGATTGAAGATTTAAAGTTGCTGAAATACGCATTTGAAAAAGGGTATAAACCATTGGGTGATAAATTCGCAGAGAATAATAAAGAATGGGTTAGATGGAAAGAAGAAGTGTCTTCAATTATTAAAGTACATATAGGGTAATTTAGACATAAGAAAAAACCACGAGATTACTCGTGGTCTTCTTTTTTACTAACCTTAATTTTTACACTTTCAATTTCTTTCTCAAGATAATCAAAGTTTTGTGTAACTTTGTTTTCTAGACTAGTGAAATTGAATTGCACTTCTTTAAGTGTTGTTGCAATGCCCTCAAGTTGCTGAGTATTCTTCTCTAAGTTCACGAACAGTTCTCTTTCGCGATTATCAGAACGAAGACGATCTTCAGCAATCATTTTATAGTGGTCTTCACGTTGCTCTTTCATGTTGTCGTTCATAGCAGTGATTTGTTCTTTGTGACTATCACTAACACTACGAACATATCCCATAACCTTAACGGACATAAAGATAACAAACAACATGATGATTGCAAAAAGAACCATGAATGGTTTATCACCTTCAGTGATGCTAGTAAATATTTTTTCAACGATACCGATTTCATCTGGTGTCATACAGCGACTACCTCCTTATCTGGAGTTAAAATTGTAATCTGTCGCAGTAGTTCATCATTGGGCAAGATTTGCACATGAAGCTTTGTCGCGGATAAAAATCCTCCTGCTTTATTCCGTTACGAACTCCTTTTAGTACGCTTTTAAGGCGCTTAATTTCATTCTCATCTCTGTATAAAGACAACTGTTTATCTGTACCGATGTAATCAAATACAAAACGGTCTGGTGTAGATTGGAATAGTTCCTGGAAGGCATAAAACATAGCGGTTGCTCGTAGGTCATGTCTGAGGAAAAATCCAGAGGAAGCGTCTGTCTTGTTATTGCTGGTTTTGAAATCAACAATCTCAATCATGCGCTTATTGTTTGAATCGGTGTACTCTCGAATCAGTTCAAATTCGCCTGTAAGGATTAGGTCGTCTTGAACAGCAATACGGAAAGGGTAATTGACGGCAATAGGTGTGCCGGGATTATCTTTGTTCTCTGCATAGAAAGCGTAGATAGCTTCCATGCCCCGGTTTAAAATCTGTTGCGTTCGTTGTTGATCTGTTCCTGTTCGTGCAAGTAGGAAGTTATCCTTTGTACGTTTGTCCTCTTCAAAAATGGAGTAATAATAGTTAGCCCACTTATCTCTCATTTGTCGGAGAGTAGGGAGTCTACCTTGCATCACTTCATAATAAAAGTAGGAAATGGTTTGATGAATGCCCTTTGAGTAAAGTACTGCACTTTTATAGTCGTCTTCAGAAGGTATCTCATGAATCTTAGTCAGCTTGTACTTCAATGGACACTGCATAAACGTATAAATATCATCCATACTTAATTCGATTTTTGTCATGTTATCTAACTCCTTCTTTATCTCACGTTTTCCCTATAGCAGCGGTAATGCATTTGATAATGTATTTCCCACTCAGGGTCTACGTTGTGTCCATGTTCGTCCTGTTTAGAGTTAATAATTTCTCGTCCGCAGAACTTACAGTATGGAGTATATTGACGAAGTTGTGATTGCATGTGGCGGTCCATAATTGTATCGCCTTTAATCGTGTCGAATGGGGTTGCACCGTAAAGCTGGTACATGTTTTTTATTCCGGCCATTCACTCACATCCTCACATTGTTTTAGTGTTGCTTCGTAATCAATCTCTCTCATCTTTTGTTCTTCTTCTACTAGTAATGAAATAGATTTTACCAATTCTTTAGCTAGTACATTGTCGGAGTTTCTTAGTCGATACAGTAATCGAACTTTGTTTTGAAAAGAATAGTTAGCCCATTCTTCTTCTCCGATATATACATTAACTGGTGGCTTATCTGAGTTGTCGTTTTCAATGTAGTCGATCATTGTTTAATCGCCCCAATCGCTATATTCATTTGCGGGATCTTCATAAGCATGAGATCCGCAGACCGGGCAACCTTTTGTATCTCGCTCGTCAATTACATACTCAATCACGTATTCTTGGGAACAGTTAAGGCATTCTACCCACTTTTCCGCGAATTCGTATTTTCTTCTTCGGTTCGTCACTTTTTTGTCACCTCTCTTACAGATATACAACAACCTTTAGTGGTAGGTATTGTCAAACTCTTGTTTGGGCAATTCCTAACTGTTGTTCATGATTAGGATTGATTTTTTAATTATGGAAAGGTTGTAATGAGTTATTGCGGAAAGGTGGTGCTAAAAATGGATTACATGAAGAAGATTGATGAAGCGATTGAGCTATTCAAAAACTTAACTAGTGCGACTACAAAAAAAGCAAAAGCTACTGTTCTTGGAGCAAACCAAGACAACGAGATTGCGGATAAACTGTTAGTTCTTTTAAAGAATAAAACATTGTATCTTCCTAAGTTAACTTTATCTGCATCAACTGCTAAGAACGATAGTCAAAAACGTTTAAGCAACTATGTTAGCTTTGTTAAGGCTGCTGATAAGTTGGAAGGTAAAAAGCTAGAAGGATATGTTTTTGATTACTTACTTCGTAATATTGATGAAGAAGAATTAGAAATGTATAAAGCTATCTTAACGAACGCTGCCTTAGTACCAGTTGTTAAAGAACCGGTAGAAGAAAAGGTAGAGGAGATAGTAGTAGAAGAAAAGATTCAAGAAGAAGTTGAGTCTGAATAATTCTATATTTACGAAACAGCAAGCGGGTAATTGTCCGCTTGTTTTTTTATTATCTTGACTTTCTTCTAAAAGGGGTTATGTTACAAACGCTCCTGTGAGAGAAACGAAAGGGGAGACCAACTTGAATAATCAAATGATTGTCCTTGCCTCAAGGTTTATGGATGAGATTAAAGATTTTGAAAAAGATGCTCATGGAAAAATTAACTGTGACTCTAATTATAAAAAAGAAGTTATTAATGATATTGGAGAAATCTTAGCAGGGGGATCTGTTACAGCTAAACAATTCCACGAACTGTTTGATAAGGAAAAGGACAATTCTCAGAAAGGTCTTTTCTATAAACCAAGTAGTATCTTAGATGCTCACAATATCCAATATGTAAGGAAACCGTATAGGGACCCTGACAACTTATTAGTACCTGGGCAATTTTATTTCCACCCAAGACTTCAATTAACACCACCGCCTCCGATGTTAAAGATTTCGGATGATGGAACAATTGAAGCTTCATATGATGATGAACCGTTTTATTTAGAGATAGTCGATAAGATTACGAAAAAAGATCTTGTTGATTATTTTTATTCTAAAACGAATTCACCAACTCCAGAAGCTACATTGTCGAGGGATATAGGTGCCTTTGATCATATGCTCCGTTTTTGGGATGTAGATTTTATCTTCTATTTAATAGATGAAGCATTTACATGTTCTTTAGATAACGGAAAGCCAATGCCTAAATCACCGCTTGATATTCAACACTTTGAAGCAGAAGCGTTATTAGTGCATGAAGCTAGAAAAAATACTTGTTTTGAGGAGGGTTTAGACCGTGTTCTACCAAGGGCAATTAGCTAACCACCCTGCAGCAGCAGAGGTTGAGACACCGACTATGCCTGAATCAATGGTACAACCAAAACCATTCTATGTGGAATTTGGTCGTAATAAGCCAACAAAGGAAGGCAATATGTTTATCCGTAACGAGTATCGTGAAGTGAACTGGATGAACTATCATCAGCATTGTTTTGATTATATACAGAAGAATCCTGGATGGGGTTTATATGCAACAGCTTTTCAGTATAGCACAAGCGACCCTTATACAGCAGATCTTCGTGGAGATTTTTATTTAGATTTCGATGATGAAGATGATATTAAGAAGGCTCAAGAAGATGCACTTCGTATCATTCAGCATCTTACGATTAGTCCGAATTATAGAATACCTGCAAATATGATTAAGGTTTTCTTTAGCGGCAAAAAGGGGATTCATGTTACCGTTCCATATCATTGTTTCGGTGTTGACTGGCATCCTCATTTAGACCGCATGTATCGAATTATGGCAGAAGAATTAATGCCATTTGCACCAAACCAAACACTTGATATGAAAGTGTATGAACGTCGTCGCTTGTTCAGATTAAAAGGAAGCCAACATCCTTCTACTGGTTCTTATAAGGTACCAATGGAATTAAAGAATTTGTTGGCTCGTTCAGAAGCAGACATTCAGCAATTAAGTAAAGATCCAAACTATGGCTCTTGGATTAAGTATGACAAACCAAGAGTAATTCCGGAAGCAGCTCGTTACTTTAAAGAAGTTGAGCACAAGTTTGTTCAACGATTTAAGAAAACATTTAGCAAAACAGGTGAAGCACAAACGATTGATTTTGATCCACCGTGTTATGCAGAGATGATTGATAACGGACCCGTTAAAGGTGCTAGAAATCATATCGCTAGTATGATAGTTGCTTTTTGGAGACAGAGAGGATACTCAGAACAAGAAGCGTGGGATATGTTAGTCGAATGGAACAATGGTAGTCTGCCAGAAAGAGAACTGCAAACACTCTTTAGATCCAATTTCAAAGGTCACTATGTTTATGGTTGTAACACGATTAAAACCTATGCGTCTTGTCCTGCTACGTGCAGAGAAGACTGTAAATTCTACAAGAGTAATTAAACATCATGACTAAGGAGTTGTAATCAATGTTTGCACAACCAATAACAGAAACCCAAGAAACTGTTTCAAGTCCGTTCTCTAATACTGGACAAGAACTATTTTGGCCAACAGCAGAAGACCTAGCTGAAGCGGACAAGCCAAAAGAAAATGTTGTTCCTTTTAATGTAGTAGCAAACCCACCAGGTTTTGAAATGAATCCAAACGAAATCACACCAGATCTTGTTCGGGAAGTAGCGGGCGATGTAGTCCCGTTCTTCCGAACTAAGATGCTTAATACGATTGACGCAGTAGAAGAATACTCGTGGAATCGTGGTGAGATGGGTGGATTAGACTGGGGATTTGATAGTTTAAACAAAGCCTTTGAAGGATTGAATACTGGAGTTCATTTAATAGGTGGTCAATCCAACATCGGTAAATCATCATTCATGCTTCAATTAGCATGGCAGATTTCACAATCAAACCAAGTAGTCACGAAAGAAAGACCAAGAAAAGCATTCGTCTTATATTTCTCTTTAGATGATAACAACAATGAGTTATTACCTCGTTTAGTTGCGATTGATCAACGTATTCCAATTAACGTTGTTCGATTCCCTAAAAAGTATCAAGACAATGCTACCTACATGACGAAACGTGCTCAAGGTGTACTTGCCTTAAAACAGTCTGCAGATTACATCAACATGCAAGACGTAAACAATGGTTCTGATATTGAATACATCCAGGAAACAATGGAAGCGTATCATGTCGAACTACAGAAAGTAGATCCATCTTATCAATTAGTTGTATTCATAGATAACTTCCATGATATTACGATTGGTGATGAAAAACTTCGTAGTAAATCCGGTGGAGAAAAGTATGACCATATTGCCGATTTACTAACTAAAATCGCTACTAAATATGACTGCCCTATTGTATGTACAGCAGAGTTTAGAAAGCTAAATGGCAACAGAAGACCAACGCCTGATGACTTACGTGATTCAGTTAAGATTCTATATGAAGCAAAAGCTGTAATGCTTTGCTACAACGAGGTTTCCCTTCGCGGTCAACAATCAACGGTCCATTGGATGAGACCTGATAATCCTAACAAACAACCAATCTATGAAGTTCAGATTGGTAAAAATAAGTTTAGTAGTTTCAAAGGGAGACTGTTCTTCGAATTCATACCTGAAATGGCTTATGCAAGGGAAGTTCCTGAAGCAGGGGCTCAACGTTATGCACAGATGGTGAATGGATAGAGAGGAAGAATCATGACATGAAGAATTTTATTAAGGCGTTTAAAAGAGAAATAAAAGAAACTCTTGAGTGTTGTAAGAAACCTTTATGGACATTGAGGTATTTCTTTTATGGATGGGCGATAGGCGGAGTTATAGCTACTGCCTATTCCTACAAATTAGAAGAGATAGATACCTACGATGTATTTATTCGTATTATTGCTGCAATTATTATGTTTCTTCTTCCGTTAGCTTTTGGAGAGAAGAACGAGATAGGGAGTAGTGAGTAACTATGGAAAACATTTTATATAGAGAACAGGATGAAAAAGGGCGCGAGTTCACCTTGTCTGGTGATATTGACCGCCTAACTCAAAGGTTGACTCCATTATTCAATGTAGACCCTGATGATGAGGAATATGGTATTAACCATGTTAACAAAGATGCTTGGGGTGATCAGAGATGGACTGCAGAGGAACGACAAGAAGATGAAGATCGTTTCCGTGCCATCTTAAGATACATGCCTTGGGATTGGAAAGATTTGTTTGACAAAATCCCTAGAAAGAAAAATGGAACGTTCGCTAAGGGCCGAGTGGTGTTAGTGCATCGAGGAGATACATATGCACATTATTGGGAGGATTCCTATGGGTTCAATGGACCAGAAGTGCGTATCAAAACACTTGATGACTTTACAGCCGAGGTTAACTTGGATTATGTAACTCAAGGTTATTAATAAACTAGGAGGAAATACAATGACAACTTTAAATGAGCGTTTAATGGCTGAATTAAAAGATGCAATGAGAAACAAATATGTGATGAAGAAAAACATCATCACTTTAATTCGCGCAGGTTTAGCTGCTGCAGAGAAAGAAAAGCGTGCTCCACTTACTGAAGTAGAAGAAGTAGCAGTAGTTCAACGTGAGCTTAAACAAACAAAACAAGCTCTTACTGAAGCGGTGAAAGCAAACCGTGAGGATATTGTTGAATCAGAAAAAGCAAAGATTGCTATTATCGAAACTTACTTACCAAAGATGATGACGGAAGAAGAAATCGTTTCTTTCCTAACATCTAAAGGTGTTCAAAAAGGTGACCACATTGGTAAAGTAACTGGCATCCTTATGAAGGACAACAAAGGTAAGGTCGATGGTTCATTTGCACAAGAAGTAATTAAGAAGCACTTTGCATAAATACAAAATGGGAGGCCCGGCTATTTAGCTGGGCTTTATACAAAAGGAGATAGCTATGATTAAACTCAATGGTAAAGTAATTGAATTTAATAAGTTTCCAAATGGAGAAACGAAAATAGATGGGGAACAAATCACAAAGGCCTTATCTTTTTTTACTGAAAATTACATCATGTTCAAATATGAATCAGATGATGATTTCTTTAAATTAATGATGCTTAAACGATTCTTAGATGAGTCTTCAAGCAAAGGTACGATTTTAGATATTACCTATATGCCATATAGCCGTATGGATCGACGTATGGGCAGCGATGTTTTCACCTTGAAATATGTATGCGACTTTATTAATTCACTTAAATTTAGTCAAATCTACGTCCACGAATCTCATTCAGACGTCGCTGTTGCTTTATTAAATAACTGTATTGCACTTGAAGATGGTGCTCATTTATTCGAACTTGTTTCAGAAAAAATTGAGTTTGATGCAGAAAAGGATTATGTATTCTTCCCAGATGCAGGCGCTCAAAAACGTTATAGCAAACTAGGACTTCCTAATGAATTAGTAGGTTTCAAGAAACGTAATGTTGAGACAGGTAAGATTGAGAGCTTACAAGTTATCGGTGATATCGAACCAGGTCGAAAAGTAATTATCCTTGATGACTTAAGTTCATTTGGCGGCACATTTATGATGAGCGCTGCATCATTAAAAGAACTAGGGGCAGGAGACATCTTCCTTGCTGTTACTCATTGTGAAGACAGTATCTTCAAAGGAAAGATTCCTGAATCAGAATTAATTACAAAGGTTTACACTTCCGATTCAATCATTAATGAATCTACTCACGAGAAGGTAGAAATTATCTACCCAATGTGGAGTGGGGAAGAAGATGATGAAGGAGAAAAAGAAGCTTCTGATGACATCAAAAACAACTGCATAAAAGAATTTGAAAGTGTGGAAGAAGCTTGTAAGTGGTTAGATTCAGATGAAGAAGAACAACAAGAGGGAGCAGTAGAAGCTGCTTAATTAACTTACACCAGGAGGAATTTATTATGACTTACGATAAACATTTAATGACATTTAAAGCGAAACCGGTTTGCCCACCAATGTTACTTTGTGACTATTATAAAACGTCTCATATCGATCAATATCCAGAAGGTACGGAAGTAATTTACTCTACGTTTACTCCACGTAGCAATCGCTACATGCCATATGCAGATAAAGTAGTAGTATTCGGTATTCAATCTTTTGTTAAGAAATATCTAATCGATTACTTCAATGAGAATTTCTTTAGCCGACCACTTGAAGATGTAGTAGAAGAATATGTTCGTTACATGAAACACACTTTATTTATTGAAGAGCCAAATGCAGCACACATCATTGAACTTCATAAGTTAGGGTATATGCCGTTACAAGTAAAAGCATTACCAGAAGGAACTTTAGCACCAATCAAGGTACCAGTTTTATCTGTTGAGAACACACGACCAGACCTTGTATCTACTTTCTGGATTACTAACTATCTTGAAACAATTATGTCGAATGAAATCTGGTTACCAATGACAAGTGCGACTGTTTCTTATCAGTACCGCAAGTTATTAATTGATATGGCTATGAAAACAGTAGGTCATGCAAATGATGTACCGTTTCAAGCTCACGACTTCTCTATGCGTGGAATGAGCAGCCTAGAGTCTGCTATGGCGAGTGGAGCAGGACACTTATTATCATTCGTAGGAACAGATACAGTTCCAGCTATTGCTTACCTTGAGCATTACTACAATGCGAACATTGAAAAAGAATTAGTAGGAACATCAATACCTGCGACTGAACATTCGGTCATGTCAGCAAACACAAATGCAGATAGCCGTGATGAATTCGCAATGTACAAGCGTCTTCTAACTGAGGTATACCCTAAAGGAATCTTCAGTGTAGTTTCTGACACGTATGATTTCTGGGCTGTAGTAGGAGAAATCCTTCCTCGTCTTAAGAAGGAAATCATGGAACGTGATGGCCGTATGGTTATTCGTCCTGATAGTGGAGATCCTGTTCTTATTCTTACTGGTAACCCAGAAGGTGAAACAGAACTTGAACGCAAAGGCTTAATTGAAGCTTTATGGGATATCTTTGGTGGAACAATTACTGAGAAGGGTTACAAACTGTTAGATACTCATATTGGTGCAATCTATGGTGACTCTATTACTCTTGAGCGTGCAAAAGCTATTGTTGAGAAGTTAGAAGAAAAAGGCTTCGCTTCAACAAACGTTGTATTCGGCGTGGGATCTTATACTTTCCAATATCAGACTCGCGATTCTTTAGGTTTTGCTATGAAAGCTACATATGCTGTAGTAAATGGACAAGAGCGCTTATTGTTCAAGGATCCAAAAACAGATGATGGAACTAAGAAATCTCAACGTGGTCGTGTAGTAGTAACAGAAGATGATGACTTTGGTATCATTGGCATTGATGGTTTAAATAAAGAACAAGCAAATGCGCTTAAAGATGTAGATTTATTACAAGATGTATTTGTTGATGGAAAGCTTATGCGTGATGAATCATTAAGTGAAATTCGTGCGCGACTTCAAGCAGCATAATTTTTGACCTATTGACAAATTGAAAACAAATGGTTCTATTTTAAAGACTGAATTCCTGACTGGGGTTCGGTCTTTATTTATTAGCAATATAGAAAGAGGTTTCACTGATGGATTTTTACGTTTATAGGTTTCTTGACGTTGAGAACCAAATCATATACGTCGGCAAAACCAACAACATAAAGAATAGGATGCGACAACATTTCGGAAAGAACGGTCATTTGCCGGAGGAATGTTATGAACAAGTATCCGTAGTAGAGTGTATTGAATTAGATAGTGAGTCAGATATGAGTGTATTAGAACTGTACTTCATTAACAAATGGAAGCCAGTATACAACTCAAGCAAGAAGTATTCATCTATCATGTCGATTGAAATTGATGAGAGTAATTTTTGTTGGGAAAGTCTTGAGCAAATGGAATATGATCCAAAAGGCGAAATAGACGCATTAAAACAAGTGGCTGACAAATACAAAAATCAATTAAAAGAAAAAGATGCAGAGATTGCTAAACTAAATCAAAGTTTATTAAGCGTAAAATCTCAGCGTGATAGTTTGAAAATAGATTTAATGAATTTAAATACACAACGTACAACAAGAAAACGAAAGAGTAAGGTAAGAGAATTTTCTTATTCTGAAATTAAAACAGTACTATCTTACCATAGTGACGTAGTGTTTCTTGGTAAAGCTTTCGCAAATGACAATAAGTCTCCTATGTGTGAAGTCTTCGTATATAAACAGGGCGGTAAAATTACACTCGAAGATACTGTAAGTAAACGCGTATCTTGGGAAACAGAATTTGGTGAAATGTTTAAACACCTTGATTTACATATGCAAGCGGGCTTTCTTAAATACAGAGCATTAAGCGACGAAATGACAGAAAGAGCTGAAGCTGCATTAGAAGAGGACAAGGAAAGACTTAGGAAGATTCAAGAGGAAAGAGCAAGAGAAATGAATCACAGCAAAATCTATGCTAACAATTTAAACAACTGCAAAGCTGCTTAGACATGAATTATCCTACTTGAAATAGCAGATTGTTTATTGTTCGTGTGAATACATTAGGAGTTGATTTGAATAGCTAAAACAGCATTAACAACTCAATTAGAAAGACAGATATACTTTGCTACAAAAAAGATGGGTGTCTTTGGTTGTTTTGAAGTCACTATCGGATTTAATGGCAATGAACGAGTCGATTATATGACTTATGACACTAAGGGCGTTTGGCGATGCTATGAAATTAAAGTTTCACTTGCTGACTTTAGAAGCAAAGCGAAGAAAACGTTTTGCGGACATTTCAATTACTTTGTAATGCCTAAAGAATTATTTGAGAAGGTTAAAGATGAAATCCCATCTCATGTAGGTGTTTATGTTAACGGAATGTGCGTTAAGAAAGCCAAAAAGCAAAAGCTATTAGTGGAAGAGAAAGTATTAAAAGATTCATTGATTCGATCATTATCAAGAGAGTCGGACAAGCTTTTCCAAAGTGCAAGTCCTGCTATCGTATCTTCATTGAGAAGACAGTTAAGTTCTACTCGAAAAGAACTGGATGATTATCGAAAGAGATACAGAGAATTAAAGAAAGGAAGGTCTGCATGAAATTTATAAAATCTACGAAGTTTCAAATGGGTGTTGATGTGTTTGTTATTGTAGGGTGGTTCTTTATCTTTATCGATTCTGCTCATCGCGCTATTGTGGGATCTGATACAGCATTATGGATAGATATTGTTTTTATGGCTCTAGCAATTTTCATCGTCCCTACTACGATTATTGAATTCAAAAAGAAACGTCTGAAGAAATAGGGAAATAGGGATAATGAAAAAAATTTTAAAAGAACTAAAGCAAGACCTCAAGTTCGAAATAGAATTAGAGGTTATTGCATTTGCTGTTGCCTTACCACTCCTAGTATTAGGAGCACTTATTCTATGTAACTTATAAACAAATCGGGGAGGATTTATATATGGCTATCAATCTTATTAAAGCTGGTCAAACAGTTGTATTAGCAAAAGAAAATTCAAGTCTACGTAAAGTGACATTAGGTTTACGATGGGGAGCACTAATTGAGAAGAAGGAAGAGAAAAAGGAAAAAGTAAGTCTTTTATCTGCAATCTTCGGTGGTGGTCGTCGTTCTAGTTCTAGTGAATCATTTATGTCAGGTGGAGCAATCGATGTTGACTCTGCAGTTATTTTACTAGATGAAAAGGGTCGTAAGGTAAACCGTGTTTACTATGCAATGCGTAGCGCTCAAGGTGTTTATCATGCAGGTGATGACCGCAGCGGTAACAATCAGTTCGGTGAAGTGGATAATGAAGAAATCTATGTAGATCTTCAAAAACTTAATCCGGCTGTTAAAGAGATTTATGTTATTGCGAACATCTTCTCAGGAGCTAACGATTTTAATGACCGACGATTAAGAGGTTCATATGTACGTCTTTTGAATTCTGAAACCAACGATGAGTTAGTACGCTACGAATTAGATGAATTCAAGGGAATGCGTGGAGTAGTTCTTGGTAAGCTTTACAAACATAGCGGTGATTGGAAGTTCAAAGCTTTAGGACAAGGTGTTCAATCTGGTTCTATTGATGTAATTGAAAGAGCAATTATTGGTTAATCAAAAACAAACTCAAACAAAAAACTAACATACAACAGGAGGAAATTAATCATGGCAGTTAATTTACAAAAAGTAGTAGGCGGACAACGAATCAATTTACGTAAGGAACAACCAGGACTGAAGAAACTTCGTGCTGAGATCTCTTGGGATGAAAACCGATTCGATACAGGCGGTAAACACGATTTAGATATATTTGCAGTAGCTCTTCAATCTAATGGTAAGTGTCGTGAAGATCGTGACTTCATCGTGGCATTCGGTTATGACGACAATGGAAACAACTTAGCTATTCATCCAAGTGGAGCAATCGTTCATAGTGGTGATGAAATGTCAGGAAGCAAAGATGGAGCAGATGAAGTTATCTCTGTTGACTTCACTCGTCTTCCAGCTCATATCACTGAGATGCACTTTATTGCTAGTACAAATGACGGTGTGCGCTTCGGTGACGTTCGTAACGCGAAAGTAGTTCTTGTTAATGACGAAACAAATGAGCCAATGTACGAGTACGATTTAGAAGAAAACTACTCAACTGAAACAGCAATTCTTCTGTTCAAACTTTACCTAAAAGAGGGCGACTGGAGATTCGGTGCTGAAGGTAAAGGATACAACAAAGGTGTCGAAGCCTTCATCGTTGAGTACGGATTACAAGTAGGTTAATTGAATGAGAGAGAAAGCAAAGAAGGTCGCAGATAACTTTAAATTTATGATTCTGCTATTAGTAGTAGAAGTTGTCATGTTCTTTGTTTGCAAAGTCCTAGTATGGGTGGAGTTATTATTCCACCCTTATACTAAGGTCGGTGCAATGATGTTGTCCTTTGGGCAGCATATTTTATTTGGCATTTTTGGATTCATTATCACAATTCTATTCTTAGGAGGAAACAAAAAATGAGTTTATTCATTTTCTTATTAGGTGCAGTTGCAGGATGTTTTATTTGGGATTACGCAGGTGACGATATCAAACGTGCAATTATGAATCGTCGTTAATCTATTACATAAAAAACAACATGGGAAGAGGAAAAAAAATTGGAAAATTTATATATCGTTTTAATCTTGATTTTGATGGAAGGTCTATTAAGTGCAGATAACGCACTTGTATTGTCGATGATGGCAAGTAAGATCAAAGACCCTGTAAAACAGAAGAAGGCATTGTACTATGGCATGGTTGGAGCGATTACATTCCGTGCTATCTTTATTTTACTAGGGACAATTATTCTTAAGTTCTGGATTATTAAAGTATTAGGTGCAGCTTACTTATTACATTTAGCTATTAGCCACTTTAAAGCACAAGGCGAAGAAGAAGCTAACGTAGATAAATATGAAAACACAATCTTCCATACAATCTTAGGTAAGTTCGGTATTCGTTTAAGTCAGTTTTGGGCAATCGTTGTTTCAATTGAATTCATGGATTTAGCATTCTCAATCGACAGCATTACAGCTTCATTAGCATTAAGCGACAAGTTTTGGGTATTAGCTTTAGGTGGTATTCTTGGGATCGTTATGATGCGTTCTGTTGCAGGAGTATTTATCAAGTTAATTAACCGTGTACCAGAAATGGAACACACAGCATTTGTTCTTATCGCAATCATTGGTGTGAACATGCTATTAGGAACAGTTCATTACATGGTTAACTTCGTAATGTCATTCACTAGCAATACGTACACAATGGAAGCAATTGAAATTCCACATTGGATGTTCTTCGGAGTATTAATCATTACTTTCGGTATGACATTTGTTGTACATGCTATCAAAAAGAATAAACGCGCAGAAGCGTAATTACACGGGAGGTATGAAGATGTTTGCTAACTTACCATCATTAACAGATAAAATAGTTCATCATTTGTCACATAATGATATGGATGGATACGCTCCACAAGTCGTATCAAAGGTCTCTAAGCTAAACACAGCCGAGTTTATCCATTGCGGGTATTCTAACTTCGAGAAAAAACTAGAAGACCTAGTTGCTTTCTTTGAGGAAGCAAAAGCTCTAGATGGGCATGCAATCTTGATTACAGATATCACTCCTAAATCTGAAGAATTAGTAGACCGCTTAAACGATTTATTTAAACGCGGTCTTACTATTGTTCTTCTTGATCATCATGAGAAAGCTAACTGGATTAGCAAAAAGTATCCTGAGTGGGCTTTTATCGAGAGTGAACTTAATGGACGACTAACTTGTGGGACTGAATTACTTTATATCTATTTAAAAGAGAATGAACTATTCAGTACTGATGTTGCGGAATCTCCATATTTCGCAAGCTTTATTGAACAAGTTCGTGCTTATGACACATGGGATTGGAATACTAATGGCAATGTAGAAGCAAAAGAGCTAAACTCACTTCTTTATACATTTGGTCCAAGTAAATTCATGCATATGCAATTTGCAAAAATTGTTGAACACATGAATGATCCAGAGGCAGTTAAATATACATTTAACGAAACTGAAAAACTCTTTGTTGATGTTGAAAACAAAAGAGAAGCAAAATATATCGAATCTCGTTCTAAGACAATGAGTGTTCGTACATGGAACGTAAATGGTGAAAACATGGAAGTAGGCGTAGTGTTCGGTGACCAATACCATTCAACGCTAGGGAATGTTTTAAGCCAAGAAAATCCGCATCTTTCATTTATTGCTATTCTTGATTTGAATATAGGTAAGGCTAGCTTGCGTACAATTCATGACAATATCCATCTTGGAGATATAGCTGAAGCAATCGCTCCTGGTGGTGGCGGTCATCCAAAAGCAGCTGGTTTTGAATTTGGTTCAGAAATCAGCTTAATGAAAATTGAAGAAGCTATTGGTGTTTCTTCAGCAGGTGTTACTACAAACTCTTGGAAAGAACAGTTACTTAAAGTAGCTAATTAATAAAAGGTAGGTCGTTATCATGTTAGATAAAGCAGCAGAACTTATTAAGAAATCAAATCATATTGTCGTATTAACAGGGGCTGGTATCTCAACGGATAGCGGCCTTCCTGATTATAGGTCTAATGGTGGGTTGTGGGACGGAAAGAAACCAGAAGAAATATCTCATTTCTCAGCTGTTGGTAAACCTGAGTTTGTAAAATTCTTTGCAGATCGTATCAATGACATTTCTAATTGCAAACCTAACAAAGCTCATGAAATATTAGCGAAGTGGGAAGAGCAGGGGAAGGTTAAGGCTGTTATTACTCAAAACATTGACAGCTACCATAAAGATGCAGGTAGTAAAAATGTAATTGAAATGCATGGCCATCTTCGGAATCTTATTTGTGATACTTGTTCAAAGGAATACGACAACTCGATGTATACAGAAGAAGGTAAGGATAATTGTGGTTTAGAGTGGGAATGTACAGGAATTGTTCGTCCGGAAGTTGTATTGTTTGGCGAAACACTTCCTCCGCTCGCATGGCATGAAGCAAATGAACAAATGCAAAAGACTGATTTAGTGATTGTACTTGGAACATCACTACAAGTGTTTCCGTTTAATTCACTTGTGGAAAGTGTTTATCCTGGTAAGGCTCCTGTAATGATTATCACTAAAAGTGATACCCCGTATGACCATATGGCTTCGGTTCGCATTTACGATAACATTACTGAAACTTTAGTAGAGATAGACAATAGATTGAAATAAAACCATCGTTATCCAGTCGAGAGATAGTAGCTTAGAAGGTTGAGAGATATATAGCAACAGCTTATATATATAATGTAGCGTTCATCATACAATATGTATCCTCTTATGTGTTTGTTATGTTATTTTCTCCTTCTTACTTCTCTCTCTTCTTGGGGGTCTCTAATTAGAGGCCCCTCTTTTTTATTTAAACTGGAAAGGTGGTTAGCAATATGATTGTTGGAGATATTATTGTTGTAAGTGGAAAGTCCTTTATCTCAAAGGTGATTCAAAAGGTATCAGGTTCTAAATGGACTCATGTAGCTTTATATGTGGGTGGAGGGTATATCATAGAGATAGACTGGAACACAAAATCCACTATCGTAAGAGAGAAGTATTCTACTAGTGATTTAGATTGTGTAGTGCTAAGAAATAAGGATGAATTAACGAAAGAACAACGAGATGCTATTATTTCTGCAGCAGTTACATATCAGAGAAAAGGTTTTCGCTATGATTGGCTTCGTTTAATTTCTCTATATCTGAAATCAAAATTTCCGAATAGTAAACTGATAGACAAGTTTGATAGAAAAAACAAATTTGTTTGTACAGAACTAGTAGATGAGATCTTAAAAGAAGCAGGGATTGACCTATTCCCAAATCAAGGTGGAGATATTTTCCCTCATGAATACCTTAATTGTGAACAATTAATGCCGTTGAAAAAAGTGAAACGGTATAGCTATATGAAGGCTAGATGAAACGTCCATTCAAGCAGTTGACTTTTAATAGGTCAACTGCTTATGTTTTGTTTCGAATAAAAAACAAACAAGAAGGAGTTTTACAATGACAGGTATTTTAATAGGTCTTTTAGGTATTATTCTTACATTTGGTGTTGCCTTCCTAATGTCAAACGACAAGAAGAACATCAATTACAGAGCAATTCTAGTTTTACTTGTATTGCAAGTAATTGTAACGCTAGTTATGTTCAAAACTACTGCAGGTTTAAAAGTAGTAGAAGCTGTTTCTAATGGCGTGAATAAAGTATTATCATATGGAGTTGAAGGTGTTAACTTCGTCGTAGGTGGACTAGTTCCAGAGGGCGTAACAGTATTCTTCATCAACGTTCTTATGATCATTATCTTTACTTCAACTTTATTATCAATCTTAACTCATATCAAAGTGCTTCCTTTAGCAATTAAATGTATTGGTGGAGCGCTTGCTAAGGTTACTGGATTATCAAAAGTTGTCACATTTAACTCTGTGAATTCGATCTTCTTCGGTCAATCAGAATCATTATTAGCAGTTAAAACACACCTAGATAAAATGAATGACAACAAATTATTCATCGTTTGTACATCAGCAATGGCTTCTGTATCAGCTGCTATCATGGGCGCATACATGACTATGATTCCAGCAAAATATGTATTAGTTGCTATGATCTTAAATGCTTTATCTTCTCTAATCATTGCTACAATTGTTGCACCGATTAAGAAAGAAGAAGATGAAGAGATTAATATCAAAGATGTATCTCAAACAAAATCAATCTTTGAAGCTATCTCAGTAGGTGCTCTTGATGGTGGTAAGGTTGCTTTAATCGTTGCTGCTATGTTAGTTGCATACATTGCCTTAATCGCATTAATCAACGCTGCATTCGCTGGTATCTTCGGAGTAGATCTTACTACAATCCTTGGTTATGTATTTGCACCTATCGCATATGTTATGGGTGTTCCAGCAAGTGAAATTGTAACTGCAGGTTCTATCATGGGAACTAAGTTAGCAACAAATGAATTCGTAGCAATGCTTCAATTCAAACCTATGATTGCTGACCTATCTGAAAAGACTGTAGCGATTGTTTCTACTTTCTTAGTATCATTCGCTAACTTCTCTTCAATTGGTATTATCGGTGGCTCTATGCAAGCTATCAATGGAGAAAAAGCAGGTACTGTTGCTAAGTTTGGACTTAAGATGTTAATCGTAGCTACTATGGCTTCTATCTTAACTGCAACGGTTGTAGGATTATTCGTGTAATGTCTAGACGTAGAACAAAAAGATGGTCCGTATTTTTTGAATTTCTAGGGGCTATCTTTGAAGGGTTCTTCGAAATCATTTTTGCTATCTTCAAATAAACAATGCAAGACGAGACTTAGTTCTCGTCTTTTTATTTTGTAGTGAAGTGGTTGGGAGACGATACACTTATTCATTGAGCCTTCTAAATCAAATGGTTACTTTTAGTACTGATTATGATTATAGGAGGTCTTCCAATGGAATTTAAAATCCAATCTAATGTAATTGAGATTCAATCAGTGCCACCTATTCAAACAGTTGACTGGGGTGTTAATGTTGTTCAGGCTCCTGAAATGTGGTCAGTAACAAAAGGAGAGGGCATTAAGGTTGCTGTATTAGATACAGGAATTGATGCTACTCATCCGGATCTTGCTGCTAACTACAAAAAAGGAATGAACTTTACTACGTCTAACTTTACTGACATAATGGATAGACAGGGACACGGCACGCACTGTGCAGGTATCATTGCAGGTTGTGATAACTCAATTGGTATTGTTGGGGTTGCTCCTAGAGCTGAATTATACATCGCTAAAGTATTAGGGGATGATGGTTCTGGTTCGATTGAAGCGATCGTAAAAGGAATTGATTGGGCTATCTCTGAACAAGTAGATGTCATTTCTATGAGTCTAGGTTCTTCAGTTGATCCTGGTCCTGTTCTGCACAATGCAATTAAACGTGCCCATGAAGCAGGTATTATCATTGTTGCTGCTACTGGTAATGAGAATACTCATGTTGGATGGCCAGCATCATACGATGAAGTAATTGCGGTTGGAGCCATCAATCAAAATATTGATAGAGCTAACTTCTCTAACTTCGGTAGTGAAACAGATATAGTTGCTCCAGGTGTAGACATTTATAGTACATACCCTGTAGGTCGCTATGCGAGACTATCTGGTACGTCTATGGCTACTCCAATGGTTGCAGGTGTAATTGCTCTTATTCTAGCTCGCTATCGTGACATTGGTAAAAAGTTAACTCCTGATCAAATCATGCAATTAATTCGTGAGCATTCGGTAGATCTTGGACAAAAAGGTGCCGATGACATGTTCGGTAATGGACTAGTAAGTATTCATGAATTAATGAAAACTAGTTAAGAAAAAGGGAGGGCTTCGGCTCTCTTTTTTATTGTTAAAATTTACTTCTTGAATTTTTTTCTGAATAGCTTATGTTATCTCAGAATTACTATACATCATGAGAAATAATCTACGAGAAAGGTGAGTCTACTTTATGGCTAATCAGTATACAAGCGGATGGACGGAAAAAGATATTGAGTTCTTAGAAAACAGTATTGGAGTATATTCCTTTGATAGGATTGCCAAAAAGCTAGGCAAAACTCCTTTGGCTGTTGAATCTAAAGCAGAGAAATTAGGTATTTCAAATACAAAGTTAGCAAGTGGGTTCATAACGGTACATGAGCTTGCACAATGCTTGGGTGTATGCAGCAAGGTAGTAAAAAAATTCACTGAAAATAATGGACTACCTACTACACAAAGAGATTTCCGCATAAAGAAAAAGCACGGAACAAAACGCCTTCTTACTTACATCGATATAGATAACTTTTGGAAGTGGGCGGAAGGAAACAAAGATCTAATCAATTGGTATCAGTTACCTAAATACGCTTTAACACCTGAACCGGAATGGTTAGAGGAACGTAGAAAAGAAGATTACCAGAAATGGTTGAAAAGACCCAGACCTTGGACACCAGAGCAAGATGCTCAATTGTGGCACCTGTTTTACGTAGAGGGGAAGCCACAAAAAGAAATAGGTGAAATCATGCACAGAACTAAAAACGGCGTAGAGAAACGCTTGAAACGATTAAGAGAGCAAAAATTAATCGCTGTTTAATAAGCGAGGTGATAGTATGACGACCCTTGTTATTATTATTTTTCTTGCCATTGCACCAATCGTAATTGTGGAAGTAATGGAAAGTAAAAAACCTAAATGTCCTTGTCATGTTAGTGATTATAGATGTGAAATCTGCAGTCACAAAATGAGGGAAAGTAGAAGGTAATGAATAAGATGTTCACCACCAACCATGTTCCAAATGTTCAATAGTTATTTAAAATACATAGTCAGTAGCAAATAAGCTTACAAAATCTGCTATGAATTGTATAATTAATTTAACTACTGAAAGATAAGAATATGGTTTTTTCATTTAGAAGGGGTGTTACAGGTGGAGGAATATCAAAATAGAGGGTTCTTATTAAAACAGCGTTCATACTTAAAGTTATATATCTATAAAATAATTGATCGTAATAAAGGATATGGTTCACAGTATCTTAATGACTTGAGAGAAGAGTTTAAGTTTTTAGGCTATAATCCAACTCATACAGAACTATATAAAACATTACATGAATTAACACGGGATGGATATGTAAAACGGGAGAAGAAGATAAAAGGGGAAGAGGGAGTAGACTTTCAAGAAATCATTCTTTATCAATTGACTGATGACGGTAAGAAAGAATACGACAGATATAAACAGCAAATGAAAAAAGAACTGGAACGTTGTAAGGGATTGCTTGATAAAGCACTTAAAGATCATTATGGTCCAGTTAGTTAGGGGTTGTGATGGAGAAACCTTATTTAGTACGCTCTATGTGTATTGGAAACTATAAGCATTTCAAGGTTGGTCAGGTATATACAGTAGAATGTCACGGAACAATTGACTGGGGATTTGATTATAGAACCTTTAAAATTGAAGGGGAAGTATTGCGCCCAGGTTTATATAGCTTGTGTTTTGAACAAATAAGAGTGTTAGGTTTAAATTAAAAAGGCTGAGGTTGAATTCCCCGGCCTTTTTGTTTTACTCAAATACTTCATCTATTAATTCACGTTCGTCGTCTTCGAACATGTGAGTGTAGATCTGAGTCGTATTAATTGATGAATGACCAAGAGCTTCTTGTACTCCTCGAATGTTCTTGGTCTTTTTAAATACATTCGTCCCGAAACTATGACGCAATATGTGTGCTGTTAGTTCGGGCTTTCCATAGATTTTAGCATATTTCATTATCATTTTTTGAACAGTATTCTTACTGATAGGATTTATCTTACCTGCATATTTCGTAACAAATAAAGGAGAAGTCGGTTTATCGTCTGCTTTATAATGACTTTCTCTAACTTCAAGGTATTGTACTATATATTCTAACGTCTGCTTAGAAAAGAAAACAACATCTTCCTTACTACGTTTTCTTTCTACGACTAACTTGCGGGAATCAAAGATAACATCTTTCAGTCTTAGACTAGATAACTCACCAACACGGATACCACTGGTTAATAGAAGGGAGATGATTGCAGCATCTCTATGTCGATTAATTTTCCAGTAGGCTTTTTCCATGTTACTTAATTGTTCTTTACCATATCCCTCTAGGATAAAGTCTTGGAACTCATTCAATTCTTCAAGTCTTATAATACTATTCTTTAGTTTTTGAGCCTTAGCTCTAACTGAAACTTTAGTGGAGAATACTTTTGTGTTCTCAAGTACATTCTTACTAAGATAGGGTCTTCCTGTCTCACGGTTTGTATTCTTAGTTAAATAATCAAATAAACTCCTAAGGGCACTAATCTTTCTGCTGATTGTGGTGTCCTTATTTTTTGTTTTGTAATATCTATTACCTTTGTTATGAGAATCCTCACGATACTTTAAGTGCGAACGGTAATGAGATATATCAATCTCAATTAATCTCTCTAGGTCTTCTAGGGAGATTTCTTTTATTCCCGGTTTTTCCGGTACGAAAGTATGCCAAAACCATTCTAAAAAGTCTTGGATATCTATTGTATATGAGAGAACTGTTGTAGGCGTGAGTTGATCTAAGCTCACTTGTATGTATTCAGAAATATAGTAAGGAAACGAAGGACGTAGTTTTTCTAGCTTCTCACTATCCTTTTGGCGTTCAAGTCTCATTATTTTCACCTCACTTCTATTTTATATCTCATTTTTTCCTGAATCAAGAATGAATGTTCGATTTTTAGAAATCTATATGTAGGGCTATGCCCATATGAAAATCTAAAAAATAGGCCATATCTCGAATTGACTTTTAGAAATCAAATGGTTGTATTTTAAAAAGTTTCAAAAAAGGTGTGATGCACATGATTGTATTTGACAGCAAGACTGGAAACGTAAAGAGGTTCATTAAGAAACTCGGTATGCCAGCTGTACAAATTACACCCGACTTAGTTATGGAACAGCCTTTCATATTGATTACTTACACATCAGGATTTGGTCAAGTTCCAGAAACTACACAGTCATTTCTACAAGCCAATAATTCATTCTTACAAGGAGTTGCTAGTAGTGGTAACCGTAACTGGGGTGAACACTTCGCAGCTGCAGGAAGAGTTATTTCGGAGCAATATCACGTACCGCTCATTCATCAATTTGAGTTAAGCGGGACAAGAAAAGATATACAAATAACTAAAGAAAGGATAGAAGAACTATGTCTCACGTTGCATTAAACAATGAAGTTGGGATCTTAAAGGATGGATTCTATCAACTTGCAAAAGACAAAGAAGCCTTAGCGGTATTCCTTGCCGAAGTAAAAACAAAGCAATTAAAGTTTGCTTCTATATTAGACAAAATCAAGTACCTTATCGAACACAATTATTACTACAATGTGTTTGGAGAATATACGGAGGAAGAAGTAGAACGTATTTATGAAGCTGCTTATGCTCATAAGTTTGAATTCCAATCCTATATGGCTGCTACAAAGTTCTATAAGGACTATTCATTACGTTCAGACGATAAGAAAATCTACTTAGAAGATTATGAAGATCGCGCTGCAATTGTAGCTTTATACTTAGCGTCAGGTAATGCAAAGAAAGCTCTACGTTATGTGAACCAAATCATGAAGCAAAATTACCAACCTGCTACACCTACATATTTAAATTCTGGTAAAGCTCGTGCTGGGGAATTAGTTAGTTGCTTCCTATTAGAAATGGATGACTCATTAAACAGTATTAACTACAACTTATCAGTAGCAAAACAGTTATCTAAAATTGGTGGAGGAATTGCGATTAACTTAAGTAAATTACGTGGTCGTACTGAAGCTATTAAAGGTATTGAGAACGCTGCTAGTGGTGTATTACCGGTAATGAAGTTAATGGAGGATTCATTCTCTTACATTAACCAACTTGGACAACGACCAGGTGCTGGTGCTGCTTACTTAAACATCTTCCATTGGGACTTAATTGAATTCCTTGATTCAAAAAAAGTAAATGCCGATGAGAAGACACGTATTCAATCTTTATCTATTGGATTAGTTACACCGAGAAAGTTCTTCCAATTAGCTGAACAAAACAAAGAGATGTATGTATTTGCACCTGCTACTGTTTATAAAGCTTATGGAGTCCACCTAGATGATATGGATTTAGATGAGAAATACGAAGAGTTAGTAGCAAACCCTATGGTTCGTAAACGTAAGTTAGACCTTACAGCTCGTGATATGTTAGTTAAGATCGCAACGATTCAATTAGAATCTGGCTATCCTTATTTTATGAATAAAACAAACGCGAATGAACAACATCCATTAAAAGATTTAGGCGACGTTAAAATGTCTAATCTTTGTACTGAGATTTTTCAGTATATGGAGACAAGTGTAATTAACGATTACAATATCGCGGACTGGATCAAGAATGATATTTCTTGTGTATTAGGTTCACTAAACATTGTAAATGTAATGGAGAACAAAGATGTAAAAGAAGCTGTGCATACTGGTATGGAAATGTTAACAGATGTTACAGATAAGTCTAATATCGAAAACGCTCCTGGTGTTAAGAAAGCAAATGCTACATTACACTCAGTAGGTCTTGGAACAATGAACCTTCATGGATTCCTTGCTAAGAACTTCATTCCATACGAATCAGAAGATGCAAAAGACTTTGCTCGTGTATTCTTTGCAATGCTGAACTATCACTCTATCGAAAAATCTTCAGAGATTGCTAAAGAAAGAGGAATATCTTTTGAAGGATTCGAGAAATCAGAGTATGCAAAAGGTACTTACTTTGAGAAGTATTTAACAACTGAATTCTTACCTCAATCTGAAAAGGTTAAGAAATTGTTTGAAGGTATTCAGATTCCAACAACTGCGGATTGGGAACGCCTAATGAAGCAAGTTCAACGTGATGGTTTATACCACTCTTACAGACTTGCAATTGCTCCGAATCAAAGCTCAGGATATGTACAGAACGCTACACCAAGCGTAATGCCAATCGTTGATAAAGTAGAAACTCGTTCAACTGATAAAGCGACTACTTACTATCCAATGCCTTACTTATCAAAACAAACATTCTTCTCTTATAAGTCTGCGTATGAGATGGATCAAATGAAAGTTATTGATTTAATTGCTGAAATCCAACCTCACGTAGACCAAGGTATTTCATGTATTCTGCACGTTACAAATGGTACTTCGACAAGAGATCTTGCTCGTTATTACATCTATGCAGAAAAGAAAGGGCTTAAGAGCCTTTACTATACACGTACATCAAATTCAACTATAGAAGAATGTATTGCTTGTGCAGTATAAGAGAGAGGAGTAGTAGTGGTGATTAGTACTAGATCAGTAGATTTAAAGAAACATAAAGCTGTGAACTGGACCAAATACAATACAGAGTATATCGAGTCCATTTACAATCAAATGCGCCAACAATTTTGGCTAGAGAATGAGATACCTGTATCAAAAGATAAGAACGTTTGGGACATGCTTCCGAAAGAACAGAAGGAAGTATATAAGAAAGTTCTTGGCGGTTTAACGCTATTAGATACAAAGCAAGGTGGAGAGGGTATGCCACTTGTCTCATTACATATGGAAGACCCTCAAAAGAAAGCAATTATCAACTTCATGGCAATGATGGAGGATATCCATGCGAAATCGTATTCTCATATTTTCATGACTCTTTGTGAAAATGAAGAAGTAGATGCGGTGTTTGATTGGGTTGAAGAGAATCCATTCCTTCAAAAGAAAGCTGATATCATAACAGGTCATTATCGTAAGTTATTAAAACCTGATGTGAAGCCAAAAGAATTATATATGGCTATAGTAGCATCAGTATTCTTAGAAAGCTTTTTATTCTATAGTGGGTTCTTCTATCCGTTATTCTTAGCGGGACAAGGACAGTTAACTGCTTCCGGTGAAATCATTGCATTAATTTTAAGGGATGAGGCAATTCACGGGGTAACAGGTGGTATCTTCGCTCAAGAGATTTATGAAAACCAACTTACTGAAGCTGAACAGCAAGAGGTAGATAAAGAAGCAATTCAATTATTAGAAGTGTTATACGCGAATGAATTAGATTACACGAATGATGTGTATGCTCCACTTGGACAAGACATGATCGAAGAAGTAAACAAATTCCTGCGTTATAACGCAAATAAAGCAATGATGAATTTAGGATATGACCAATACTTTGATGATGAGTATGTAAATCCAATCGTTCAAAATGGACTACAAACAAAAACGAAACAACATGATTTCTTCTCTGTTAAAGGAAATGGATATGTAAAAGCCATTAACGTTGAAGAAGTACGAGACGAAGATTTTGTGTTTGCAGGCCTTCCATCATACGCAGCTTAAACAATACACCAAGATAAAGGACGGTATTTGAAATGGAAATTATTAAGTTTGGTAAAAAGGGATGTAACCCTTGCAATATGGTTGAAAATTTCTTACGTGACGAAGACGTAGCTTTTACTTCTGTAGATGTAGAAGCAGACCCTGGGAAAGCGGTAGAGCATGATGTTCTAATGTCTGTTCCTGTTGTCATTCTTAAAAACGGTGACAAAGAAGTTATGCGTACAACTGGTTTTAATCCTGGCCAGCTAGGAGAAATTATCGACCTGTACCAAGGTGCACAATGATGTTAATTAGTGCTATGTGCCTATTAGTTGTTTCAGCTTTTGGGTTCGTAGGTAGTTTAGCTTTTACAGTTTACCATTTAGAAAATAGAAACTGGATTCGAATGTTTATTGGAATCATCGGTATCATGTTCTTCTTATTTTGGGGATTTGTAGATGCTGCTGCAGTAGCTATATTCTGGTAGGACGAGAGCCCTGTTTTTGGGGCTCTTTTTATTTTGCCTATTGACGTTTCTTATGAAGTGCTTACGATAGATGAAATGAAGAAGGAGTATGGATATGGAAAAAAGACCAATTGAAAAGCAATGTTTAGTAGTCGAAGCGAAGAAATACCTATTCGGTCAACCACCACCAGGAATGGCGGAACAACGATGGCATAATTACCTGAGTGCTAAAAGAAACTGTAAATGCGGAAATTGCCCAAAAGAATAATAGGAGGGGAGAAGGGGAATGGATTCTTACATAGTTGTTCTTAAAAGTTATGATTCAGTAAGTATCTTTCGAACAAAGGAATATAACGACGATGTTGTAAGCCTATTAAATTGGTACATTGGTTCTAGTTTTGATGTAACTGCAGTATTTAAAAATGCTGAGCCAATAGTAATTGGTGAGTTTGTTTTCCAAACAAAGAAAGAAGTTATAGATGAATTAGAATGGAAAAGGTATATGTGGTTTGACGAAGAAGGTGAAGAGCTAGAGGAGAAAATCCGTAAGTTATTGGATGTTCTTCATGAGGAAGGTGAAGTCAATGAACAGGATTGAGAAATTAATGGATAGCGTAAATGAAGAAGTCTATCAAGAACGTCTACGTCAAAATGAAAAATGGGGCATCCAGCGACACCCTATCGGTACATGGCTATCTATCTTAGGTGAAGAATTTGGAGAGGTATGTCAGGCTGCTCAAAGCGAATTAGGGTTAGCTAGTGTGAAAGATACAGATGCAGATGATTTATATATGGAATGTATTCATGTTGCAGCCGTTGCTTCAGCCATTGCAGAACAAATTAAGGAGCAACAATCCTTGAAGGAGGTAGCTTAATATGTGCGTTTGCGGAAGTGATAGAAACCCAGGGTTCAGACAGTGCTGTGGTTCTCTTTCATTAAAGAGAAAAGAGGAAGCTATAAAAGAGTTACAGAAAGCATACATGGATGATACAATTGTGAATCACCCAAAATATGAGGAGATCATGCTAATGACTCTTCATGATGTAATTCCACATCTGAGCCATCATGGATTAAATATCCTTACTGGTAGAATAGATTTACTTAAAAGAATGAAGGGGGCTTCAAAATGACAGATTTAAAATTAGAGCAATCCAATTTAACGTGGTTAGAAGATAGAACAATCATCTTATCTCCTACAGGTAGTTATGCCTATGGAACAAATACAGATACATCAGATAAGGACTATAAGGGTGTATGTATCCCACCAGTTGAGTATTACTTAGGCTTGGATTCATTTAATGAGTACAATACATCAGGTGGTAAAAACTTCAGAAACACGAAAGACGATGTGGATGTGAACATCATCCATGTAAACAAGTTTGTTAGAGATGCTATGCAAAGCGTACCTAACAACATCGAGATCCTATTTGTTCGTCCGGAGGATTACATCAAGGTTACCCCACTAGGACAAATCTTAATCGATAACCGTCACTTGTTCTTATCAAAAAACATCAAGTACCGATTCGGTGGATATGCAAATTCACAAATCCAAAAGCTAAAGAACAAGAACTCAAACGGAACAGGCAGACGTGACTTAATCGATGCTCATGGCTACGATACAAAGTTCTTTATGCACAGTATCCGATTACTAACAAGTGCAACAGAAATCTTGGAGACAGGTGATTACAGTACATATCGTCCTAATCGTGAACTTCTATTAGATTGTCGTAATGGAAAATACACTTTCGAAGAAGCATTAGAAATGGTTGAAATGTATGACAATGAATTAGCTGCAGCTTATGAGAAGTCAGAGCTTCCTGCAAAAGCTGATTACGACAAGATCAATAAAATGTTAATGGATATCAACAAACAAGGACTTGCTCTTTAATGAGCGGTCCTTTTTGTTTTTTATAGCAAAAGTTTTTACATGTTGATGCTCAAAACCCAAGTAACATAAATGTACAATATGTTATAATTTTCTTAATATACAAGAAAAGAAGGGATGGAATGAGTACGCAGATTAAGGTAACGCCAGAGCAATTAGAGCAAGCGGCAAGAACCGTAAGAGATGCGAAATCAACACTAGAGTACATACATAAAGATTTATATAACCAAACAGAATACATCGCTTCTCAATGGAGCGGAGCAACGAGTAATCGGTTTTATCATATGTTTAATGACACGAAACCAATGATGTTTAATGTTTTACAAGAATTAGAAAAGATTGCAGCCGAATTAGAACGTGCAGCTGTTAAATTCCGAGAAGCCGATGAGCTGTATGGCGGGAATCTAGTTGATTCTGATATTCAAGAAGGAGCCATGTGTGGAAAGCTCCCTCCAAAATCAGAAGAGTCATTTTTTAATAAAAAGGATTTAAGTGCTGCGTGGACTGGTATTTCTACTGGTTTTGTAGATGGTGCAATAGATGCATGGGAAGGACTAATATCCTTAGCTGATAAAGAAACCTGGCTGAATATGCGAGATGCGATTGTAAACTATGAGGAAACTATTCCTGCTGCATGGAACGCTTTCTCAGATACATTTATGAATAAGTTTTGGAATGGAGATTTGGAAAGTAGAGAGCATTATGTAGCTTATGGTATAACAACGTTAGGACTCGGACTTCTGGGTGATAAGGGTCTTAGTAAAGCAGGACAAGTTGGGAAGGTAGCTGCTGTTACAGGTTTTACTAAAGGAAAATCACTTGTAATTAATTCCCCGGCATACAGAAATGCATTGCATATATTAAATAACTATGAGTTTAAAGGTGGGAAGCATCTTTCATATGCGGGAGTCGGAAGTACTCAGCAGTATTTACAGAAAGCTGTCACCTATACTTATGAAGGTAAAAATGGTCCAAAGACAATCAAATTAAGAAAAGGGGAGTTGGCGGGAGATAGGCATCCAGTTTCAGGTGTGCCGTATGATCTAGATGGCTTTCCTATTTTCGATGCTTTTGCTGAAGTTAAACTAAAAGAAGCTGACTTTAAAAAAACAAGACCTACACATGATAGAATATGTAATAAGCTGTTATACGAACAAATAGTAAAAGATCCAAAATTGGCTGCTAAATTTACAGCAGAGGAAATTGAACTATTTAAGAATGGTGAAAAACCTAAGACGTATACATGGCATCACCATCAGGATACAGGTAGAATGCAGCTCGTAGACGCGTTCCTGCATGAGAAAACTGGCCATACTGGTGGATATAATATTTGGGGCAAAAAAGGTGAGAAATAAGGAGGTTAACCCGTGAGCAACATTACATGGATTGGTGTAAGTAAAAAAGAAATTACGGATAATGAGATAAAAAAAGTAGAAGAGTATTTTAACATTAAACTGCCTAATGATTTTATTGAGTGTGTTAAAGAAAATGACGGAGGATATCCTCGGCCTAAAGTTTTTGATATAGCAGGACAAGATGAAAGTACATTTAATGATCTATTAACTCTACATATGGATGATAAATATTCAATTGTCCAAAGATACGAGAATATAAAAGAATGGTTAGTGGATCGAGTATATCCATTTGCAAGTGATTCATTTGGAAATTTCTTATGTTTTGATTATCGAAACAATCCTGATTCACCAACAATCGTATTTTGGGATCATGAAGAAGAAGATATAGAGGAAGCAATATATCCTGTTTGCTCTACATTTACAGAGTTGCTTGATAGCCTACGTGATTTCGAAGACGAGGAATAAGAGCAAAGTATACAGTTTTTGTGTATATTGTTAAAATAAAAAATGAGTCAAAATACCCTATAAAGAAAGGTCCCGTTAATTCGGGATCTTTTTTGTATTTGACGATGGAGGTATCATAATTATGATTCAAAAAATGTTAGAAGTATCTACTGCACACATTACTTACGAAACAGCTAAATGGTTGGATAGACAAGTTGAGGAAACAAAAGAGAACAAGATGGAACTCATTGTTTATGAAAAAGATGAGTATGGGGCGTTTATTCCACTGTTTCCAGAAATGTTTGCGGACAAAGTACTACCCGAGTCATTAGTGTTCATAATTGGTTATGCAATGGGCAAAGGTTGTTCTTGGATTATGCTTGATAGAGATGTCGAAATAATTGATGATTTACCCACGTACAACTGGTAAATCGCCCAAAAAATAACTAATGTATGTTATAATATAAAGACAATAATAGAAAGAGAATTGATGATATGATATACAACTTAAAAACAGAGGAATCGGTTGAGTGTTATTATCGTGAAGTAGATATTGTTGAGGCTGGGGAATATGTGCCTCCACGTTGGCTTTTTGATTTCAAAGAAGAATTTAATGATGGGTATAAAGTATTTGTTTTAGAAACATTGGAGTACCCTGGTGTTGCCCAAGGAGTAGTAGCTATTGGGATAAACAAAGCTGAGGTTTCAGTTCACCTTAAGTCTACAGAGTCATCTGCTGATAATAAGACATTTATTAGAGGACAAAAAAGGAATGGTATTAATAAGGATAGAATATATACAGGTGTAGGTGCTAATTTAGTCGCATTTGCATGTCAGTATAGCCTTGAGAATGAATGTGAAGGATTCATGTACTTAATTTCCAAGACAGAAACAGTATCGTTTTACGAAGATCTTGGAGGAATCTCATTTGGTCATAGGGTAGTTTTTAATGAATTTGCAGGTCGAAGATTAGCTGATAGATATTTTCCGGGAGGTGAAATACAATGGCTAAAGTAGCTCGCGATATTTCGCGCTATAAAGTTGTTACTACGAATCCAATATCTGGGCATAATATTAAAAAGGTGCGTGATGCTGTGCTTAAAGAAATGGATGAGTTTGAAAAAGGCTTTCCCGATGGAGTATATGTAAAACCAAGTAGTAAAAAAGAACCAAGAGTAAAAGTAAAAGCATTATTTCAATATTGTAACGAACGAAACATTCAACCAAACGATTTAACAGAAGAAGAAAGAGAACAATTCTTAGTATATGAATAATAGCGAATTACGAAAAGTCCCTAGTAGATAGGGGCTTTTTATTTTATATAAAGGGAGAGATTATTAATGGAAGATATTAGATTTTATGCGCGTGTAAAAAACAAATGGGCTCGTAGACGTAGTGGGTTAAAGAATCCTGCATTATCTGAGCTTTATGATACTACTAAAGCTTTAAATGAGAAGTACGAAGTAAAACACTGGGCATTTCCAGCAGGCATTAATCCAGAAGATTATCCTGAATTGTTAGCAATGGAGGAGGTAGTAACAAGTCATGTAAACCATTACTCAAATGACTTTTACCTACACGATCTCCATGCGTATCTGACAGGGGACAAGAAGGCTCTTTGGTTATTAAGAAGTAGTGGAACTCATTATATTCCTTTAGAGGATAAGTTTAATCCTATGTATTTCGATTTATACAAGTCATACATTGTGGGGAATAAGTATTTCTACCTAATCGATAATGGTAAAATTCAGAAGATTACAGCAGAAAAAGCAAATGCAATTATAGAAGAGAAGCTATTTGTTGCTGCATAAGGGAGGTTTTGATGGTTCGACGTCTTTCAACAATAAGCGTTTTTAGTAGAAAGAGTTAACATAATTATATTATGGTTTACACTGTTTTTGTTGCTATTGTGAATAAAAAGACAATAATATACAATAGTAATAATTAACATTAAAATACTTGTGGTGAGGTGACCTATAATGAAGACTAAAAGCAAATTAGATTATATATTTGAGGCTATTCTAAATGCTGACAAAGATGAACTGATGGATGTCGTTAAAGGGTTGAACAAGGCAGAAATAAAAGAAATGGCTGAAGTTGTAGCTGTGTTTCGTGATGCCAGCCGCAAGATTCCTACTGCACAAACCGTAGAGATAATCCTTCCTATTAAAGAAGATATTCAAGAAGAGATTAGCGATGAAGAACATAAAGAACTCGAAGAAAAATATGGAGAACGTGCTAAAGCCCCACAGTCTGAATTCATTAAATACGAAGGCCCACAACAGCTTTACGATTTACTTATGAAAGATAAAAAAGAAAAAGGGTGGAAATTCAAAAATGAAAAATAAGCACAATCATCCAATAGCAGAAGTTTATGTACATCGTGATTTCGTTCCAGTTGACCTTGCTGAGATGGCCGAGAATATGACTCATGAGGAAATAAACGAATTTATTTTTGTTACCTTACCGAAAGTCATGGAGGATTCTATGGCTGATCCTTATCGTCCAAAAACACAGCTTTTTCATGATTTAATAGGCTGGAGTCGTTCAGTCTTCTTTTCTATGAAAAAACCGCCAAGAAAACTAAATCCAGATTGTAGATTCTTATATAGATATGATCGAGACAATAAGAATTTTTATAAATTAGCAGTAGGTTTTCGAAATGCTAAGGGTGTTAATACTGACGGTGATGATGAAGATAGTATTTACTATAAGGCTAAGAACAGACCTAAAGACCCTGAATACTGGGATAAAGAATAAATTTAAACAAAGAAAGTTGGCGATCCCATGTACGCTCCTGGACATATTTCTCGTGAAGATGAAGCCAAAATCCCTTCATTCTCTAGTCATGACGAAGCTCGTTCTTGGTTTATAAATAAATACGGTAATACTTTTCAATTAGTAAACTCTGAACCTATCGATGACCAAGAATGTTATTTTTATTACTTGATCTTAGATGAAAAAGAATTTACTAAAGGTCGAGAGCTTTTGCTAAAGAATGGCATGCTTGTAACTTCAATTGAGTACTTAGGTAGTTACCAAAGTATCGAAATTTTTGAAGACGGTAGAATTCATATTGTTCATTAGAATCAGGGGGTCTTTCCCCTGGTTTTATTTTCAGGCGAGGTCTTTCAACTAAATTGGTATTATGTTGAAAGAGTGCGAAAGTAACTTTAGTCCCCTATTTGGGTTAATTACATATATTTTTACTGGAGGTTTTATCATGAGAATTGATTTATGTATCGGTTACAACCAAACACTAACCGTTAATTTCATTGCACTAGGTTTGTACGTGAAGGAACATACTGATTATGAAAATACGTTAGAATTTATGTCGTCGTATACGTTTGATGATGCTAAACATATTCAAATGTATCATCCGGAAATTTTGATGTAATACAAAGTTGCATATGCACAGTGAAAAGGTTTTATTAAGAGAGTAAGTTACCTCGCAAGTTTTTACGCTTTCACACCTCCCGGTGAAATTCGAACTTGTTTAAAACCTATCTACTTTACCAAATCATTATTTTCCTCCCTAAGGATTAAGGCAGCCGTTCGCAGGCTGTCTTTTTCTATTCACTATTGTTATTAAGAAAGAAGGAATTTGTTATGAAGAATAAACAGAATAAAACTAAGCGCATTGGTGTTATGACACAAAACCGTGGAACTATGCCACCACCAGCAAGAGCCGATAAAGCTA
>NZ_JAEHBI010000395.1:0-202 GCF_016483705.1 Bacillus cereus group sp. N6 | reverse complement strand
TCCCTCTGCATGAGATGCGATTCCTTTCGCTACTGTATTAGATCCCTCTGCATGAGATGCGATTCCTTCCGCTGTTGTATGAGTTCCTTCTGCATGAGATGCGATTCCTTCCGCTGTTGTATGAGTTCCTTCTGCATGCGCACTATCTCCTTGTAAATCATCATCAGGATTCCCCGTAGTAGTATAACTACCCTCCGCATGC
>NZ_JAEHBI010000394.1:0-202 GCF_016483705.1 Bacillus cereus group sp. N6 | reverse complement strand
CATATTTTTGAACCAGTCGATAAAATGTAGTTTTGGGTACATTCGCTTTCCTCATTGCTTCCACTGCTGTAATGGACCCGGTTTTCCAAATGTCATATGCAGTAATAAATGCAGGGGTAATTTCCGCTTTTGGTCTACCAAGGTGTTTTCCTTGTTTTTTAGCTAAATCAATTCCTTCTCTTTGACGTGTTTTGATTTTGGT
>NZ_JAEHBI010000393.1:0-203 GCF_016483705.1 Bacillus cereus group sp. N6 | reverse complement strand
AAATGGAATGTCTGGATGTTCTAAGAATGCTAGAATTCTGTCAGCATATTTAACGAACCGCTTCCATAAATTTTGAGTAGGCGTCTGCTTTCCTTTCTTTTTTAATTCTGCAGAAAGGACTGGTTGTTCTGATATTATCCCCTTAAGGTAGACAGTGTAAAAAGACCATGAATACACATGGATGTTACACTTTTACTTGGAGG
>NZ_JAEHBI010000392.1:0-203 GCF_016483705.1 Bacillus cereus group sp. N6 | reverse complement strand
ATATAGGTACATCCATTGCCCTTTTACTTTTATGTACGTCTCATCTACTCTCCAGGAGTCATTCGTTTGTTTGAGATGACGTCGAATTCGTTTATCTAATTCAGGCCCATATTGATGGCCCCATCACATAATCGTTGTATGAGCTAAAGATAGTCCTCTTTCCTCCATCATTTCTACCAAATCACGAAAACTGAGATTGTACC
>NZ_JAEHBI010000391.1:0-203 GCF_016483705.1 Bacillus cereus group sp. N6 | reverse complement strand
TGATCTACACTTATTCCTTCTGGACCAGATCCAACAGAAATAGTAGCAATGACACCATTGTTTGATCCATCTATTACGGATACTGTATTGGATCCGTAATTTGCAACGTAAATTTTATTAGTAATTTTATTGACTGCAATGTCATCAGGGCCAGTTCCAACGGTAATAGTAGCAATGACTCCATTATTTGATCCATCTATTAC
>NZ_JAEHBI010000390.1:0-204 GCF_016483705.1 Bacillus cereus group sp. N6 | reverse complement strand
CCGTTCCTAAAATAGAAATTCAATGTTTAGGAACTGAATTTTCATAGATTTCATCCAGTTCCAAAAGGTGTACCTTTTGGATCGGATTTTATATATAGAAATCAAAATGCTGAAAATCGCATTGTAATTTTTTGAATATTCACTGTTTTATGTTTTGTTTTACTATATAATATGAATAATCTTATAATCCTATATAGAAGGGGA
>NZ_JAEHBI010000389.1:0-204 GCF_016483705.1 Bacillus cereus group sp. N6 | reverse complement strand
TAAATGCTCAGTAATATACGGAAAATTGGATAGTTCATTCATAAATTTGAGTGATTTTTAAACTTTGCAACAGAACCATAATACGTATTATCTCAAGAATACAACCGATATCAGGTCGGGAGAACTACTAGGGAAATGGGCTTTCCCAAAAGATTTAGCTGTAGTCCAAGGAACTAAATCAGTAACAGATTACTATTATACACG
>NZ_JAEHBI010000388.1:0-206 GCF_016483705.1 Bacillus cereus group sp. N6 | reverse complement strand
CAAATTCTTAATATTTTAGCAGCTTTAGTCACAACAACTTCCGCTGTTTCAGGCGGAGGCGGTGTCGGGCCTACAGGTCCAACTGGAGCTACTGGGCCTACAGGCGCAACCGGAGCCACAGGCGCAACTGGAGCTACTGGGCCTACAGGCGCAACCGGAGCTACTGGTGGTACTGGCGGGACTGGGCCGGCTGTCACGAATAATAT
>NZ_JAEHBI010000387.1:0-208 GCF_016483705.1 Bacillus cereus group sp. N6 | reverse complement strand
AGACACCTCGAACTTGTTTATTTGTTTTTAGTATAAACTCTCTGTTCGGTGTGTCTATCATTTAGACTAGCATCATTGTTACCGTTTTAGATCCAATCATTTCATTTCTAGCAACAGTCCTAGAGGCAGGTTGGCTACTTATTCAAGCAGGAGCGCAAATTGCTTGGGCAGCTATAAGTCAATATATTATTCAACCGATTCAAGAAGC
>NZ_JAEHBI010000386.1:0-211 GCF_016483705.1 Bacillus cereus group sp. N6 | reverse complement strand
CTGGGCTAGCTGGATTCGAACCAGCGCATGACGGAGTCAAAGTCCGTTGCCTTACCGCTTGGCTATAGCCCATTAATATTTACTAGTATGGTTATCTTTTCAAAAAAATAAACCCTCTCAGGTTATTTTAAAGAAAATGGTGGAGGGGGGCAGATTCGAACTGCCGAACCCGAAGGAGCGGATTTACAGTCCGCCGCGTTTAGCCACTTCG